>JAQSXQ010000683.1 GCA_029256565.1 Mycobacterium sp. | reverse complement strand
CGGAACCGTTCCGGCGCGCGGGCATCGACCAGCCGGTCGGCATTCGCCGCCTCGTCGGCGGTCAGCGTCGGCAGAGCCCCGGCGTACAGGTCGTCGTGGGCCACCACCACGTCACCGGGTTGCGTTGCGGCCGAGCCGGTCTCGAGTTCTCCTCCCGCATCCCGCCAGGCGGCGAGACCACCGTCGAGGATGCGCACTGCCGGAATGCCCGCGGCGGTGAGCACCCACCACGCCCTGGCCGATCCGGCGCGGTTCCAGTCGTCGTAGACGACCACCGGGACACCCGACCGGATCCCCCATCGCCGAGCCGCCTCCTGCAGGTCGCGTCCCGACGGCAACGGATGCCGCCCACGGCCGACCACGGCGTGGTCGGTGAGGTCGTCGTCGAGCGACACGTACACCGCGCCTGGGACGTGCCCGGCTTCGTAGTCGGCGCGTCCGTCGGGCGTCGCGAGTTGCCACCGGACGTCGAGGACCGTGACGTCCTCGCCCGCGGCGAGGCGGGCGCGTAGGTCGGTCGCGGCGATCAGCACGTCGGCACGGGATGTGGTCACACGTCGATGCTGCCACTCGCGCGCCCGCCTAAGCTTCCCGGCGTGACCGCCCACGCCTTCAGCGACGACGAGCGTCGCGCGGTGTACCGGGCCATCCTGGAACGGCGCGACATGCGGGAGTTCGTCGCAGGAGCGACCGTCCCCGCGCCGGTGCTCGCCCGGCTGCTGCAGGCCGCGCACGCCGCGCCCAGCGTCGGGTTGATGCAGCCCTGGCGCTTCATCCGCATCACCGACGACGACCTCCGCCGCCGCGTCCACCGCATCGTCGACGACGAACGCGCGCTCACCGCCGACGCACTCGGACCGCGCGGCGAGGAGTTCCTCGCGCTCAAGGTCGAGGGGATCCTGGACTGCGCGGAGCTGCTCGTCGTGGCGCTGGGCGACGACCGCGAGCGCCACGTGTTCGGCCGTCGCACCATGCCGCAGATGGACCTCGCCTCGGTGTCGTGCGCGATCCAGAACATGTGGCTCGCCGCGCGCGCCGAGGGGCTGGGGCTGGGCTGGGTGTCGATCTTCGACCCGGCGCGGCTGGCAGGGCTGCTCGGCATGCCAGAGGGTTCCGAACCCGTTGCAGTGCTGTGCCTGGGGCCGGTGCCGGAGTTCCCGCAGCGACCGGTACTGGAGATCGAGGAGTGGACCCACGCCCGTCCCCTGCCCGAGTTCGTCACCGAGAACGGCTGGGCGGGTTCTCGGCCACGCGCCGTAGGCTAGCCCCGTGTCGGCCGTGATCATGGACCTCAACGCCGATCTCGGTGAGGGTTTCGGCGCGTGGCGCCTCGGCGACGACGAGGCGATGCTCGAGGTGGTCACCAGCGCCAACGTGGCGTGCGGCTTCCACGCCGGCGACCCCGCAGGGCTGCTCCGCACGTGCCGCGCCGCAGCCGCGCGAGGTGTCCGCATCGGCGCACAGGTCGGCTACCGCGACCTCGCCGGTTTCGGTCGCCGCTTCATCGACGTCAGCCACGAAGACCTGGTGGCCGACGTCGTCTACCAGATCGGCGCGTTGCAGGCGCTGACCCATGCCGCAGGGTCCACCGTCGCCTACGTCAAACCCCATGGCGCGCTGTACAACACCATCGTCCGGCATGCCGAGCAGGCCGACGCGGTGGCCACCGCCGTGCACCTCGTCGACCCGGCGCTGCCCGTACTCGGCCTCGCCGATTCGGAGTTCTTCGACGCGGCACGGGCTCTCGGATTGCGCACCGTGCCCGAGGCCTTCGCCGACCGCGCCTACCAGCCCGACGGCACGCTGGTGTCGCGCCGGGAGCAGGGTGCGGTGCTGCACGACGTCGACGAGATCGCCGAGCGCGTCGCCGCCATGACGGGGCGCGGACGGGTCACCGCGGTCGACGGCTCGACCATCCCGATCACCGTGGAATCGGTGTGCGTACACGGTGATTCGCCCGGTGCGGTGCAGATCGCATTGGCCGTCCGCGACCGGCTGGTGGCCGACGGGCTGCGTCTGAGGGCGTTCGTCTGATGCGCCTCAAGCTCGGCAGGCCCGACCTTCGCGAGTACGCCGGATACTTCGACGCGCCTGCCGCCGAGGCCGGATCGCCGGTCACCGTCACGTGGGCGGGCGTGACCACGCTGCTGATCGCCGACGGGAACTCGGCGATCATGACCGACGGATTCTTCTCGCGGCCCAACCTGCTCGCGGTGGGCACGAGGCGGCTCGCCCCGTCACTGCCGCGGATCGACGGCTGCCTGGCCCGCCTCGGCGTCGACCGGCTCGCCGGGGTGCTGCCGGTGCACACCCACTTCGACCACGCGATGGACAGCGCGGTGGTCGCGGACCGCACCGGGGCGGCCCTGGTCGGCGGGACGTCGACCGCCAACGTCGGCCGCGGTGGCGGACTGCCCGAGGACCGGCTGCTCGTCGTAACCCCGGGCAGCGCCGTCGACCTCGGCGCGTTCGAGGTCACG
The DNA here is from genome assembly GCA_029256565.1 of Mycobacterium sp. GTDB lineage: Bacteria > Actinomycetota > Actinomycetes > Mycobacteriales > Mycobacteriaceae > Mycobacterium. The sequence continues at coordinate 111 of JAQSXQ010000683.1, read as the reverse complement.
CTGGTCGCCGGCGACCACTGTCCACCCGACCGCTTCCCCGGCGACATCGAGCGGCCGGTGGTGCCGCCGGTCAAGGCCGCCGCCTACCGGTGCGGCGAATCCTGGTCGACG
>JAQSXQ010000682.1 GCA_029256565.1 Mycobacterium sp. | reverse complement strand
GGACGGCCCACGGCGATCCCGTTCAGCTCGCCGATGACCCGCTGCAGCAGCGCCTCGTCGACGTCCTGGGTGAACCCTGCCTCGAACTCCGCGCCGTGGCTGCCGACGAGGTGCACCGTCGGCGGCATCGCGGACAGCTCCCGCAGCACGCCGAGAGCACGGCCGGAGACCAGCGCGGCGGAGGTGTCGGGCAGGTCGGCGAGCCCGGTCAGCGCCTGCGTCGCGGCGGGCAGCGCACGGGCGGCCAGGGGGTCGTTGACGATCGGTGCGAGCGTGCCGTCGAAGTCGGATACGACGAGCAGCTTCGGGGTGGTGGCGAGGTCGTCGAGCGCGCGGGTCAGATCGGCAGGAAGCACTCGATCATTCTCCCCGGTCGCTCAGATCTTCGGGTGTTCCCCGTCGCCAATCAGCAGACGCACCGCAAGATCAAGACGCTTGCTGACGTCGGTGGCCGAAGCCCGGCGGGTCAGCCAGGCCAGCAGGTTCGACAGCCACACGTCGGAGATGACGCGCGCGATGTGGTACTGGTCCTCGGTGGGCTCGCCATCGCTCATCGCCCTGGCGAACATCGAGTCCATCAGCTTGCCGACGTGATCAACTTCACCGGCCGCGGAGGCGTCGGCGAACACGAAGGCGCGCGTCATGGCCTCGGTCAGCAGCGGGTTGCGCTGCATGGAGCGGTTCAGCTTGCCGACCATGATGTTGAGCCGCTGATACGGCGTGCCGCCGGTGAGCGAGGCGCGATCGGTCTTGGCGTCGATGCGCTCGAACTCCCGGCCCAGGGCCGACACCAGCAGGTGGACCTTCGACGGGAAGTACCGGTAGAGCGTTCCGACGGCGACGTCTGCCCGTTCGGCGACCGCACGCATCTGAACGGCCTCGTAACCGCCCTTGGAGGCGATCGCGAGGGTGGCGTCGAGGATGCGCTTGCGGCGCTCGCGCTGAGCTTCGGACCCGAGTTCGGATTCGGCGAGGACGGCCACGTTCATCACCTGGCGTGGGGCCGAGGCCCCGTCGGACCCGGAACCGGAATTGGTCGCTGCTGGCATGCCAGCCGACCCAGTAGACCCGGACATGCGGCGGTCAGCTCCTTCTCCTCGAACACTGGGAGAAAACGATACGCACGACGGTCGTAGATTTCTCACCTCCGTGCCCCCGAGACACACACGTGTCCTGCTGTGATGGCGGTCGACTTGACGTTCGAACGCTGTCACCATTAGAACACGTTCTAGTGAGAAGCATCGCGTTCTCGCCCTAGGCTAGGAGGCCTTGAATGGCTCAGTCCACAGCGCTGGCACCCGCCACCATCACCGACGAACAGTTTGCTGCGCGGGACCTGGTCCGGAGTTGGGCGCCGTCATCGGGCTCCATCGCCGCCGTGCGCGCCGTCGAGCAGGGCGACCCCGATGCCTGGCGCGCCCCATACCGCGCGCTGGCCGAACTCGGCTTCTTCGGCGTAGCGGTACCCGAGGAACTCGGCGGCGCGGGCAGCAGCGTCGAGGACCTGTGCGCGATGGTCGACGAGGCGGCTGCCGCCCTGGTCCCCGGACCGGTCGCGACCACCGCGGTGGCCACGCTCGTGATCACCGACGAACCTCTGCTCGAGGAGCTGATGTCCGGTGCGCGCACCGCGGGTCTGGCGTTGGACGCCGACGTCGCCTTCGACGGATCGGCCGCCACCGGCACGGCGCCGTTCGTGCTCGGCGCCGAGGCAGGCGGGGTGTTCCTCGTCCCGTCCGGCGACCACTGGCTGCTGGTCGACGGCTCCGCCGACGGCGTGACCGTCGAGCCGCTCGGCGCCACGGACTTCTCCCGTCCGCTGGCACGCGTCGAGCTGGCCTCCGCACCGGCTACCCGGCTCGAGGTGGGCGGCGAACGTCTGCGGGAGATCGCCGCGACGGTGCTCGCCGCCGAGGCCGCGGGTCTCGCGCGGTGGATGCTGCAGACCGCCACCGAGTACGCCAAGGTGCGCGAGCAGTTCGGCAAGCCCATCGGCAGCTTCCAGGCCGTCAAGCACATGTGCGCCGAGATGCTGCTGCGGTCCCAGCAGATCTCCGTCGCCGCCGCCGATGCCGCGGGCGCGGTGTCCGACCCGAATCCCGAGCAGCTGTCGATCGCCGTTGCCGTCGCAGGCGCCGTCGGCATCGACGCGTCGAAGGTCAACGCGCGGGACTGCATTCAGGTCCTCGGCGGCATCGGCATCACCTGGGAGCACGACGCGCACCTGTACATGCGCCGCGCCTATGCCAACGCCCAGTTCCTCGGTGGACGGTCGCGCTGGCTGCGTCGCTGCGCGGACCTGACCCGCGCCGGGGTGCGGAGGCAGTTGCACGTCGACGTCACCGACGGCGAGGACATCCGGCCCGAGATCGCGAGCACCGTCGCCGACATCGCGGCGCTGCCGGACGAGAAGCGTCAGGTGGCGCTGGCCGAGACCGGGCTGATGGCGCCGCACTGGCCCAAGCCCTACGGTCGCGCCGCGTCGCCGGCCGAACAGCTGGTGATCGACCAGGAACTCGACGCCGCGGGCGTGGTGCGGCCCGACATCTCGATCGGTTGGTGGGCGGCGCCCACGATCCTGGCCAGCGGCACTCC
>JAQSXQ010000681.1 GCA_029256565.1 Mycobacterium sp. | reverse complement strand
GACGACTGGGTCGAGCGCTGGTTGAAGGCCAACAAGGACTCCGAGGCCGCTGGCGACTGGTCGAACCTCGCCGACTTCTACACCGAGGACGCGACCTACGGCTGGAACATCGGCCCCAAGGAAGACGTCATGTGCGTGGGCCGCGACGAGATCCGCGACGTCGCGCTCGGCCTGGAGATGCAGGGCCTGGAGAACTGGGTCTACGAGTACCAAAAGGTGCTCGTAGACGAGAAGCAGAACGAGATCGTCGGCTTCTGGAAGCAGATCGTGAACAAGGGCGACGGCAGCCAGGACGCGATCTACGGCATCGGCGGCAGTTGGTTCCGGCTCGATGACGACCTGATGATCGAGTGGCAGCGCGACTTCTTCGACTTCGGCCACGTGGCCTACATGTTCGGCAAGCTGATCAGCTCTGGCGACCTGACGCCAACCATGCAGAAGCGCATCGAGCGCAGCGTCGCCGGAGAGAAGCTCCCGGGCTACTACCCGTTGGGCGAGGCGCCGGTTCCGATCTGGTAGGGCTAGCGCCCAACCACCTAGTTGGTCATGATGTGACTTAGGTAACTTAGTCTGAATACGGACGCCTACGTAACTCCTCCTCGTTGAAAGCAGGATCTTGATGAAGACAAAGGGTGCGCTCATTCGCGAGTTCAACCAGCCGTGGTCGATCGAGGAGATCGAGATCGGCGACCCCGTCAAGGACGAGGTCAAGATCCAGATGGAAGCGTCCGGCATGTGCCACTCGGACCACCACCTGGTAACCGGCGGCATCCCCATGATGGGCTTCCCGGTGCTCGGCGGCCACGAGGGCGCCGGCGTCGTCACCGAGGTCGGCCCGGGCGTCACCGAGGTCGCACCCGGTGACCACGTGGTGCTGTCGTTCATCCCGTCGTGTGGCAATTGCCCGTCGTGTCAGGCCGGCATGCGCAACCTCTGTGACCTGGGCGCGGGCCTGCTGGGCGGCCTGGCCGTCTCCGACAACACCCATCGCATCCACACCGCCGACGGCGATCCGGTCTTCCCCATGACGCTGCTCGGCACCTTCAGCCCGTACATGGTGGTGCACAAGAGTTCGGTGGTGAAGATCGACCCGTCCGTCCCGTTCGAGGTGGCCTGCCTGGTCGGCTGCGGCGTGACCACCGGCTACGGCTCGGCCGTCAAGGCCGGCGACATCCGTCCCGGTGACGACGTCGCCATCATCGGTGTCGGCGGTGTCGGCATGTCCGCGCTGCAGGGCGCAGTCAACGCAGGCGCCCGCAACCTGTTCGTCGTGGAGCCCGTGGAGTGGAAGCGCGATGCCGCGCTGAAGTTCGGCGCGACGCACGCCTACCCCGACATGGAGTCCGCATTCGCGGGCGTCGCCGAGGTCACGCAGGGCCTGATGGCCAAGCAGGTCATCGTCACCGTCGGCGAGCTGCACGGCAAGGACGTCGACAACTACGTGAACCTGACCTCCAAGGGCGGCACGACCGTGCTGACGGCCATCGGCAGCATGATGGACACCGAGGTGTCGCTGAACCTGGCCATGCTGACGCTGATGCAGAAGCGGCTGCAGGGCACCATCTTCGGCGGCGGCAACCCGCACTTCGACATCCCGCAGCTGCTCTCGATGTACAAGGCGGGCAGGCTGAATCTGGACGACATGGTCACGCGGCAGTACAAGCTGGAGCAGATCAACGAGGGCTACACCGACATGCTCGAGGGTCGCAACATCCGCGGCGTCATCCGCTACACCGACGCCGACCGGTAGCCCCGTGTCCGAGTCCACTCAGACCGACACCGGAACGGTGACGGAGACACCCGTCGTCGCGGCGTCGCAGGCGTCCTGGCGGTGCGTGCAGTCCGGCGACCGCGAGGGCTGGCTGGCCCTGATGTCCGACGACATCGTGATCGAGGACCCGATCGGCGAGGCCGTCACGAATCCCGACGGCAACGGAGTGCGGGGCAAGGAAGCGGTGGCCGCGTTCTACGACGCGAACATCGGTCCCAACCAGCTGACCGTGACCCGCGAGGCGTCGTTCCCGTCGAGTTCTCCGAACGAGATCGCGTACATCCTGGTGTTGCACACCGTGTTCCCGAACGGTTTCACCGCGACGGTCCGCGGGGTCTTCACCTACACGGTCGACGACGGTGGTCTGATCACCAACCTGCGCGGCTACTGGAACATGGACGCCATGACGTTCGGCCAGCAGGACGCCACCTGACCGGCGCCGTCGTCGTCGGCGGGTCCCGCGGGGTGGGCCTCGCCGTCGCGGAACTGCTTGTCGCCCAGGGGTTCGGCGTCGTGATCAACGGTCGCGACGGTGCCGCCGTCACCGAGGCAGTCGACCGAGTCGGCGCCGGCGCGGTCGGCTTCCCGGGGTCCCCGTCGGACCCCGCGGTAGCCGACGCGCTGGTGCGAAGGTGCGTCGACGAGTTCGGTGACATCGGCGCACTGGTGAACTGCGCGGGCACCGCGGAACCGGTGGGGTCCTCGATCCTCAACGTGACGTCGGCGCAGTTTCGGGACCTGCTCGACGCGCATCTCGGCACTGCGTTCGAGACGTGCCGCGCCGCCGCACCGCTGATGGTCGCCCAGGGCGGTGGAGCGATCGTCAACACC
>JAQSXQ010000680.1 GCA_029256565.1 Mycobacterium sp. | reverse complement strand
ACCTCGACCGTGACCTCGTCGCCCACCTGGACGACCTCGGACGGGTGGTCGATGTGCTTCCAGGACAGCTCGGAGACGTGCACCAGGCCGTCGACGCCGCCGAGATCGACGAACGCACCGAAGTTGACGATGGAGCTGACGACACCCTTGCGGATGGCGCCCTTCTGCAGCTGGTTGAGGAACTCGCTGCGCACCTCGGACTGGGTCTGCTCCAGCCAGGCGCGGCGGCTCAGCACCACGTTGTTGCGGTTCTTGTCCAGCTCGATGATCTTCGCCTCGATCTCACGACCGATGTACGGCTGCAGATCGCGGACGCGACGCATCTCCACCAGCGACGCGGGCAGGAAGCCACGCAGGCCGATGTCCAGGATCAGGCCGCCCTTGACGACCTCGATGACGGTGCCCTTGACGGCCTCGTCCTTCTCCTTGAGTTCTTCGATCGTGCCCCAGGCGCGCTCGTACTGAGCCCGCTTCTTGGACAGGATCAGACGGCCTTCCTTGTCCTCCTTGGTGAGGACCAGCGCTTCGACCTCGTCGCCGACGGACACAACCTCTGAGGGGTCCACGTCGTGCTTGATCGAGAGTTCGCGGGAAGGGATGACGCCTTCGGTCTTGTAACCGATGTCGAGCAAGACCTCGTCGCGGTCCACCTTGACGATGGTCCCCTCGACGATGTCGCCATCGTTGAAGTACTTGATGGTCTTGTCGATCGCGGCGAGAAAGTCCTCAGCCGAGCCAATGTCGTTGATGGCTACTTGCGGCGAGGTGATGGAGGGACTTGGCATATGGTGGATGGCTCCGGACAGGTTTAATAGTAGGGACGTATTCATTGCTCCGGCGCGGGTGCGCCGAGATGTCACACAGCACCCGTGATCATGCACATACGAGTACCCATCGAGGGTACTCGACTGAGGACACGCTGGACAAACCCGGTCCCACGCACCGCTACCCTGCACCCGTGCACAACCCTTCGCCAGCCTTGCCGCCGCACGTTCCGATGCCGGCACTGCCGAGGCGGATCCGCAAAGTCGGGGCACCGATCGGCGTCCTCATCCTGCTCGGCCTCATCGCCGGATTGATCGTGATCGGGTTGACCGCGCTCAACCCGGTTGGCACCGCCGTCGGCTTCGTGCTGTCCACGGTCGCAATCGCCGTCGTCGTGCTGGCCTACGTGTGGCTCGACCGCTGGGAGCCCGAGCCCCCGCGTCTGCTGATCCTCGCCTTCCTGTGGGGTGCGTCGGTCGCAGTGATCGTGTCGATCGTCCTGGGCCTGTGGTTCGAGACGCTGGTCAACCCCGGCGCCGTGGAGACCGCGTCGGTCAGTTTCGCCTCGGTCGCCCTAGGGGCGCCGTTGATCGAGGAAGCGGCCAAGGGGGCGTTCCTGCTGGTGATGCTCACCGGGCGCCGACGCAACGAGATGAACTCCCTCACCGACTGCCTCGTCTACGCCGGTCTCACCGGTGCGGGCTTCGCCTGGCTCGAGGACATCCTGTACATCGCGAACGGCGAGTCGCTCGGCGAATCGCTGCTGACCGCCGCGATGCGGCTGATCATGGCGCCGTTCGCCCACCCGCTGTTCACCACGATGTTCGGCATTGGCGTCTACTTCGCGATGAACCGACGCGGCCTGCTCGCCAAGGCGGCGTTCCTGCTGCTCGGCTACGCGGGCGCGGTCGTCATGCACGGGTTGTGGAACGGCTCGTCGCTGATCGGCCCGGAAGCCTACTTCGGCGTCTACGTGCTGTGGATGGTGCCGATCTTCGCGCTAGCGATCGTCCTCGCGGTGCACAGCCGCCGTCGTGAACAGCGCATCGTGGCCGCCAAGCTGCCCGGCATGGTGACGGCCGGCCTCATCACTCCTACCGAGGTCACCTGGCTCGGTTCCATGCGCGCCCGCAAGTACGCGATCGCCCACGCTCGCGGAATTCACGGCAAGCCCGGCGCGACCGCGGTCCGTGCCTTCGCCGGACAGGTCGTCGAACTCGCCTTCGTCAAGGACAGGATCGACCGCGGGTTCGGCGATCAGCGCGTACACGCGCTGCTGGCCGAAGAGGCGTACGCCGTGCACGCGGCGCGAGCAGCCGCCCCGACTCTGCAGTGGCTGGCCGGTTACCGCGTTCCGGGGGTGTGAGGACTCCAGCTGCGGCGGAGGTCAGTGCGCCGCGGCGTCCCAGCTGCGGCCGTATCCCACCGACACCTCCAGCGGAACGTCGAGCGGATAGGCCTCGCCCATCTCCTTGCGCACCAGCTTCTCGAGCGCGTCGTGCTCGCCGTCGGCCACTTCGAACAGCAACTCGTCGTGGACCTGCAGCAGCATCCTCGACGTCAGACCGGCCTCTGCGATGGCGCTCTCGACGTTGACCATCGCGACCTTGATGATGTCGGCGGCGCTGCCCTGGATCGGGGCGTTGAGCGCGGCCCGCTCGGCGGCCTCGCGAACGTTGCGGTTGCTGCTGTCCAACTCCGGTAGGTAGCGCCTGCGGCCGAAGACCGTCGAGGTGTACCCGTCCTTGGCCTTGACCCGGCGCCGCAGCTCGGGCGTCACCTCGTCGATCGGCACGTCGAAGGCGCGGGACGCGACGAACGAGTGCAGGTCCTCGCCGGTGTTGAAGGCCTCGATCAGACCCTCGTCGCGGGACAGGTGCGCCATGATGCGCATCTCGATCTGGCTGTAGTCCGCCGTCATCAGCTCGGCGTAGCCCTTGCCGACCACGAAGCCGTTGCGGATTCGGCGGCCGTCCTCGGTGCGAATGGGGATGTTCTGCAGGTTCGGCTCCGTCGACGACAAGCGTCCGGTCGCGGCGATGGTCTGGTTGAACGTCGTGTGGATGCGGCCGTCGGACGCCACGGAGTTCAGCAGACCGTCGACGGTCACCTTCAGCCGCGTGGCGTCGCGGTGCGCCAGCAGGTGCTGGAGGAACGGGTGCCCGGTCTTGTCGAACAGTGACTGCAGCGCATCCGCATCCGTCGTGTAACCGGTCTTGGTGCGCTTGGTCTTCGGCATCTCGAGTTCGTCGAACAGCACCACCTGGAGCTGCTTGGGCGAGCCGAGGTTGATCTGCTTGCCGATCACCGAGTACGCCGCCTCCGCCGCGTCGCGGATCAGGTCGGCGAACTGACTCTGCAGTTCGCCGAGCAGGTCCAGGTCGACGGCGATGCCGCGGGACTCCATCGCGGCGAGCGCCCGCTGCACCGGCAGCTCCATCTGGCCGAGCAGCGACGAGGAGTCGATGCGGGCGAGTTCCTCGTCGAGCGCGTCGGCCAGGTCCATCACGGCCGATGCCCGCAGGAGAAGCGTCTGCACGGCCTGATCGTCGACGCCGTCGGCATCGTCGAGCAGCGAGAGCTGTTGCTGCTCCGGCCCTTCGGCTCGGAGTTCACGGCGCAGATAGCGCACCGAGAGGTCGTCGAGGGCGAAGCTGCGCTGGCCCGGACGGACCAGATAGGCCGCGAGCGCGGTGTCGGACGTGACCCCGCGCAGCGTCCAGCCGCGTCCCTCGAGGTCGTGCATCGCCAGTTTCGCCTCGTGCAGCGCCTTGGGCGGGCCGGGGTCGGCGAGCCACGACGACAGCGCCGCCTCGTCCTCGGGGCCGAGGGTGGTGGTGTCGATGTAGCAGCCCTCGCCGTCGGCGGCCACGATCGCCAGCGCCGTCGCGTCACCGTCGTACGCCAGATGGGTACCGACGACGGCCAGCCCGAAGCGGTTGCCCAGGCTGTGCTCGGACAGCCATGCCGCCAGGGTGCCCGGTTCCAGGACGCCGCCGCGCACGTCGAAGCCGACCTCCACCTCGGGGTCCGCCGAGGCGAGCGTCTCGAAGAGCCTGTCGCGGAGCACCCGGAACTCGAGGTCGTCGAACAGGCGGTGGATCTGATCGCGGTTCCAGGGCTGCATGCGCAGCGTGTCCGGGGTCTGCGCGAGCGGGACGTCC
>JAQSXQ010000679.1 GCA_029256565.1 Mycobacterium sp. | reverse complement strand
AGGGTGTCGAAGACTTCGTGATACAGCAGTGAGTGCACGTGTTCCACGCGAGGGATGTCGTGGAACTCGAGCGGATCCTGCGCCGCGGACTCGATGATCAGCGTGCCGGTGCGCAGCATCCGGTCGCTCAGGCCGTGCCGGAACTCGACGCTGTTGATCCGCGCCAGCGGGATGTCGATGCCCGCCCGCGTCATCACGCCGTGCCGGAACATCACGCGGCGATCGGTGATCACGAAGTGCGTGGTGCGCCAGGCCATGAACGGCCACACCGTCAGCCATCCGACGACGATCAGCCAGATGACCCCGATGACGAGCATCACGATGTTCTTGGCCGTCTGATCCCAGCCGGTGGTGTTCACGACCGCCGCGCCGAAGGCCGCCAGGGCCGTCGTCAGCAGGAGCACCAGGACCGGCCCGATCAACCGCTTCCAGTGCGGATGACGATGCAGCACGACGCGTTCGTCGGCCGCGAGCACGTTGTCCGGGTAACCCACGGTGGCACTGTACCCAGCAGGTTTGGTCAGACGGGCCGAAGATGCACGATGTCGCCTGCCGATACGACCACGACGTCGCTCCCCGTTCCGGCGCCGCCGGTGTCGATGCGCAAGCGCCCCTGCTCGTCGACGCCGAGCGCGTGACCGACCACCTCGCGGTCACCGGGCAGCGTGGCGCGCACGCGGCGGCCTACGGTCAGGCTGCGTTCGACGTACTCGTCGACCAGGCCGGGGTCCACTCCCCCCGACTGCCGTAGTGCGTCGACGCGGCGCGCCATCTGCCGCAGCAGTGCCGCGACGAGGGCGGTCCGGTCGACGTCGGCGGCGCCGAGCGCCAGCAGCGACGTGGCGCCGGGATCGGGCAGCTCTTCGTGCCGCAGCGACACGTTCAGCCCGACGCCGACGACGATCACGCCCGCCGGCACCGACACCTCCGCGAGGATGCCTGCCAACTTGCCCGATTCCGGGCCTGCGAGGACGTCGTTGGGCCACTTGAGTCCCGCGCGAACGCCGGCCACCTCCGAGACGGCGTCGACGACTGCCAAGCCCGTCACCAGCGGAACCCAGCCCCACGTCGCCGCGGGCAGTCCTGCGGTCGGGATGCTCATCGACATCGTCACCTGAGCGCGAGGCACCCCGGACCAGCTGCGGCCGTTGCGACCGCGTCCGGCGATCTGATTCTCGGCGATGAGGACCGCACCTGCCACGTCTTCGCCGGCAGCGGCGCGCGAGATGAGATCCGCGTTCGTCGAGCCGGTCTCCTCCACCACGTCGAGGCGGCGCCATGCGGATTCCTCGGCTATCACGGCCTCGCGCAGGGTGTTCCCATCGAGCGGTTCGCGGGTGACGTCATCGACCATGTCAGCAGCCTAGGGACACCCGGAATGGGCGTGGCGAGTCCCCCGCGAATATCGACTTGGAACCATTTGCGGCGCCCCATTGTGACGGCCGTCACTACACCGGAGATTAACTCCTCGTGAGTTTGCTGCTAGTACGCGCCGGAGCCCGTGGCAACCGTGCGGACGGTCTTCACCGCAATCAGGAGGTCGTTGGTGATGGACCAGTTCTCGACGTAGGAGAGGTCCAGGCGGACCGAGTCCTCCCACGACAGATCGGACCGGCCACTGACCTGCCACAGACCCGTGATACCCGGCAGGACCAGCAGTCGACGACGGACCTGATCGTTGTAGGTGTCGACCTCGCGACGCAGCGGCGGGCGCGGGCCCACGACGCTCATGTCCCGTCGGAGGACGTTGAAGAACTGCGGCAGCTCGTCGATGCTGTACTTGCGCAGCAACCTGCCGACCGCGGTCACCCTGGGATCGTTCTTGACCTTGAACAGCACGCCGCCGACGCTGTCGTTGACGTCCTTGAGGCTGTCGACCTGCTTGTCGGCGCCTTCGACCATGGTGCGGAACTTGATCATCTGGAAGGGCTGGCCGTCGAGGCCGATGCGCTCCGACCGGTAGAAGACCGGGCCGCGGCTGGTGAGCTTGATCGCGATCGCCGAGGCCAGCATCACCGGCAGCGCGCCGATGAGCACGCTGATCGAGACGAAGTAGTCGAAGGCCAGCTTCTGAATCTTCTTCGTGCCGCTGTACTGCGGCTTCTCGACGTGGATGAGCGGGAGGCCGGCGACCGGGCGCATCGTCAGGCGCGGGCCTGCGACGTCCACCACACCGGGGGTGACGACGAGGTCGACGCCCAGTTTGTGCAGGTCCCAGGACAGTTCGCGGACGCCTTCTGGGCCGAGGTGGTCGGTGGTGGTCAACGCGACGGTGTCGGCGTTGGTCTTCAGGATGGCGTCGTGCACCTTGCCTTCGTCGCCGAGCACGGGCAGCGTGCCCACCTCGGGGACGTCGATGGTGCCGCGGGCGTCGCCGACGGCGAGCACGTTCACCACGCACCGGCCGCGCCTGCGCTGCCGCGCGAGGTAGAGCCTGCAGAGATTCCGGCCGACGACGAGTCCTGCCAGACCCAGCGGGAATGCGACGGCGAGATATCCGCGGGCGTACTCGGGCCGGAAGATCATCAGCGCAACCGCGATGAAACCGATGGTGGCCAGCGTCGCCGACACCACCCGGCGGTATTCCTCGACGCCCGCGCCGACGATTCGGGGCGAGCGGGTGCGGTATGCGGCGAGCAACGTGAGCCAGATGGCGCCCACGAAGCAGGACAGCATCAGGAAGTAGATGGAGGCCGGGTCACCAGCGGTGATGGGGCGTCCCAGCTTGACCGTCTGGGCGCATACGAGTGCGAGAGCGACGACGACGACGTCGGTGACGATCAGGGCGCGGACGTATCGCTGCTGCCACTGCGGACCATTCGCCGGGGCGACTCCGCGAAACGGCGTCTGGGCGGGAGTGAAAACCTCTTCAGCTACCGACACTGATCGCCACACCTCCTGTTTGCTGGCAGCTAATGCTTTTCATCCCCGCCGTAAGTTCGGTAACACTATGACACTGTTTGCCAGACTACGCTACACATTCAGGGAAACCCCAGTTCAGGAACATTCGCCTTGCGCTAAAGCCTTCGCGAGTCCAGCCCATTGGTATGCGAAGACGAACTCCCACCGGAATAGGGAATAACGATAGCGCCGCGGTACCGCCACCATGACCGTGGAGCCGGGGCGGTCGGAGAAACACTGATCGAAGACCAGGCGAGCCCGCGGTAGGTGATACCGCCAGCTGACCACGATGATTGTCGACCAATTCCGCTCGAGTGCCAACCGCTGCATCAGGACCGCCTCACCGCGCGTGGTCAGCGGGTCCGGCCGGGCGCAGATCACCTCGACGTCGGCGGCGGGACGGCACACCCGCTTCATCACCGGGTCCCAGTCGTCGTAGGGGTTGGAGATGACGACGGTGGGCGCCCAGCCCTCGCGCGCGAGCGAGATGCCGTAGTCCTCGCGCCCGTCGTGCTCACCGCCGAGCACGATGATGGCGTCCGCCTGGCGTAGGTCGTCCGTCCTGGCATTGGCGAACACCAGGAAGCCGCTCACCGCGACGTCGACGGCGAGCACGACGACGACCAGGATCGACGCCTGGGCCGCCGTCAACCACCTCCGTCGCCATGACATGGCGCGATCAGCGGCAATCGTTGGTCGCCGGCCTGCCCGCGAAGCGTTCGAGGATCCACGACAGAGCCCGGGCGAAGTCGATGTCGCCGTGGCCCTTGCCCGGCTGCAGTTCCCACTCCACGTTGCCGCCCAGCGCGCACGCCCGCGC
>JAQSXQ010000678.1 GCA_029256565.1 Mycobacterium sp. | reverse complement strand
TCAGTCGACCAGTGCCCGTAGGAAGAACGTCAGGTTGGCGGGCCGCTCGGCCAGCCGACGCACCAGGTAGCCGTACCACTCGCTGCCGAACGGCACGTACACCCGGACGTGGTGGCCCTCCTCGGCGAGCCTGCGCTGTTCGGAATCGCGGATGCCATAGAGCATCTGGTACTCGAAGTCGTCGACGCCGCGGCCGAACTCGGCCGTCATCGCCGGCACCGCCGCGACGATCTCCGGGTCGTGCGACGCGATCATCGGGTAGCCGTTGCCCGCCATCAGAACGCGCAGGCACCGCAGGTAGGAGTCGGTGACCTCGGCGCGGTCCCGGAACGCGACCGTCGCCGGTTCGTCGTATGCGCCCTTGCACAGCCGGATTCGCGCACCGGAGGCGGCGAACTCGCGGCAGTCGGCCTCGGTGCGCTTGAGGTAGGCCTGCAGGACGGTGCCGAGCCACTCGAAGTCCGTGCGGAGGTCGCGGACGATCGACAGGGTCGAGTCGGTGGTGGTGTGGTCCTCGGCGTCGACGGTGACCCACGCCCCGACGTCGCGGGCCTTGGCGCAGACGACGTGGGCGTTCTCGTAGGCGATCTTCTCGCCGTCGCGAGGCAACGCCTGACCGAGCGCCGACAGCTTCAGCGACACCTCGAGCGGCCGCGGACCGGTTCCCGCCTCGTCCCGCTTGCCGAACGCGTCGAGCAGCTCGAGATAGGCCCGCACGGTGGCGTCGGCCGCCTCGGCATCGGTGACGTCCTCGCCGAGGTAGTCGACGCTGACCAGTCGTTGCGAAGCACGAAGCGTCGCAACCGATTCGAGGACGTCCGCCGTCGACTCCCCGGGGACGAAGCGGTGCACGACGTCGCGCGTGACCGGCAGGCGCTCGGCCACTCGGCGTAGACCCGTCGAACGACTCGCCGCCAGGATCGCCGGCCTGGCCACCTTGCCGAATACGCCCGGCATCACTTCACCGCCATGTGGGGGTAGAGGTGGTCGGTGGCCGGGACGAACGTCTCCTTGATCGATCGTGCCGACGTCCAGCGCAGCAGGTTCTGCGGCGACCCGGCCTTGTCGTTGGTTCCCGACGCCCGCGACCCGCCGAACGGCTGCTGCCCGACGACGGCGCCAGTGGGCTTGTCGTTGACGTAGAAGTTGCCTGCCGCATAACGCAATCGGCTCTGCGCGTCGAGCACCGCCGCGCGGTCGTCGGCGATCACCGCACCCGTGAGCCCGTACGTCGACCCGCCGTCGACGAGGTCGAGCACGTCGTCCCACGCGTCGTCGTCGTACACGTGCACGGCGAGGATCGGCCCGAAGTACTCGCGGCTGAACGCGTCGTCGGTGGGGTCGTCGGACAGCAGGACGGTCGGCCGGACGAAGAAGCCCTCCGAGTCGTCGTATCCGCCGCCTGCGGCGATGGTGACGTGCGCGGTCTTCGCGCGCTCGATGGCCTCGACGTTCTTGTCGTAGGCCCGCCGGTCGATCAGCGCACCGCCGTAGTGGGAGAGGTCGGTGACGTCGCCGTAGCTGAGTTGTTCGGTGGCGCCGAGGAAGTCGTCGCCCATGCGCGCCCACACCGACCGTGGCACGAACGCCCGGGACGCGGCCGAGCACTTCTGCCCCTGGTAGTCGAACGCGCCGCGGATGAGCGCGGTGCGCAGGACGTCGGGCTGCGCGCTCGCGTGGGCCACCACGAAGTCCTTGCCACCGGTCTCCCCGACCAGGCGGGGATAGGTGCGGTAGCGGTCGACGTGGGTCCCCACCTCGCGCCACAGGTGCTGGAACGTCGCGGTCGAGCCGGTGAAGTGGATGCCCGCCAGCCGCGGGTCGGCGAGCACGACGTCGGACACCGCGTACCCGTCACCGGCGACGAGGTTGATCACACCGGGCGGCAGGCCGGCGGCCTCCAGCAGCTGCATGGTCAGGTAGGCCGAGAACGTCTGCGTGACAGACGGTTTCCACACCACGGTGTTGCCCATCAGGGCCGGTGCGGTCGGCAGGTTGCCCGCGATGGCCGTGAAGTTGAACGGGGTGATCGCGTAGACGAACCCCTCGAGCGGCCGGTAGTCGGTGCGGTTCCAGACGCCGCTCGCGCTGATGGGCTGCTGCGCCAGGATCTGCCGGGCGAACGCCACGTTGAACCGCCAGAAGTCGACCAGCTCGCAGGAGGCGTCGATCTCCGCCTGGTAGGCCGACTTGGACTGGCCGAGCATGGTGGCGGCGACCAGCTTCTCGCGCCAGGGTCCCGCCAGCATGTCGGCCGCGCGCAGGAAGACCGCGGCGCGTTCGTCGAACGGCGTCGCCGCCCACGAGTCCTTCGCGGCGACGGCGGCGTCGACGGCGGCGGTGGCCTCCGCGTGGCCGGCGTTGGTCAGGGTGCCGAGGACCTTCGAGTGGCGGTGCGGCTGCACCACGTCGAAGCGTTCGCCGTCGCTCGTGACGTGGCGGCCGCCGATGACGTGGGGCAGGTCGATGGGGGCGGTGGCGAGGTCGGCGAGTGCCGCGGTGAGACGGTCCCGTTCGGGACTGCCGGGGGCGTAGTCGCGCACGGGCTCGTTGACCGGCATCGGGACGTCGGTGATGGCGGTGAATGTGGTCATGCTCACACCATCGCGCATC
>JAQSXQ010000677.1 GCA_029256565.1 Mycobacterium sp. | reverse complement strand
ACCATCGTCTTCTGCTCGACCCAGCCGAGCGGGCCGGGCAGGGTCTTGCCGATCGCCGTGACGGCGAAGTCGTCGGACCGCAGCAGCTGGTGCGCCAGTGCGTGGTCGGGTGTCAGCCAGGCGGCGCGGCCGCGGACGAGCCGTCCGCGTGCGCGCAACTCGTCGGCGAAGCCACCGGGGTCGGCGCGAACCGTCGGATCGGCGATGAGCCGGCCCTGCGGTTCCCCGCGACGCGCCCCGAACGACGCCAATCCGCGGATCACCCCGTGCAGGGCAAACCAGTGCAGCCGCTGTCTCGCCGTCATGAATCGAGCCCCCTCATGAATCGAGCTTAAGTACCGGGCGGAGATCGTCCAACCGGTCGAACAGGTGCCACACGTAGGACGAGGAGCCGTTCTCCCGGTGTGCGTGCAGGTCGGCGAGCGTGGGGTCGTTGCGGTAGCCGTCGAAGGCGTCCTTGTCGTCCCACTCGACCAGGATCATCACCTGCCTGGGCGCCACACCGTCGTCGAGGATCGACTCGCGGAACTTGCCGAGCGCCACCACGCGGCCGCCGTGGCGGGCAACCTCGGCGACCGATCGCTTGGAGTAGGCCGTGTACTCGTCGCGGTCGGCGACGTCGAACAGATTCAGCGCATATACCGTCACACGGCCACGGTACGACCTAGCCCCCAGCCCCACGCATGACGAGCGGCAGGAAGATCGTGTCGACGATCTCGACGATCGTGTCGTCACTCACCGGTTGCAGGGTGAACAGGACTTCGTAGCGGAACAGGTCACCGGGCAGGCGAGCGATGCGGGGTGAGACCTGGCCTTCGCCGATCTCACCGCGAGCGACGGCCTTGGCGAGCGCACGCTCCAGCAGTGATTCACCCTCCACCTGCGTGGCCATGGCCACGTCGCCCAGACTCGACCCGGTCGCCCGGTAGTACGGGCCGAGGTGACCGACGAACTGAATCGCCAGGTGCACGCGCCGCTGATTGGCGCCCCGGAGTATCGCGAGGACGTCGCCGCGCAGGGTGCCGGTGTCCGGTTCGGGAACGGGGTCGGTGGCCACCATGTGTTCGATGGCGGACCGCATGAGTTCCTGCTTGTTGGGCCAGCGGCGGTAGAGCACCGCACGACTGGTGCCGGCTCGCGCCGCAACGGCATCGATGGTGAAGGCGTCGTATCCCACGTCGTTGACCTCGGCCCACGCCGCATCCAGGAGTGCGTCTTCGAGCGCCTTGCCGCGCCGGCGCTGGGGCTTCTTCGGCTCCGTAAGGGACAAAGCGTCTCCTATGTGGTAGATCTAGTCATAGATACAGAACGTATCTTATCCCGCCAGCCAAGGAGGACTTCCATGCGCATTCTGGTATCAGGGGGCGGAGTGGCCGGACTGAGCACCGGCATCGACCTCGTCGCCGAAGGGCATGACGTCACCCTCGTCGAACGGTCGAACCACCTGCGCGTCAACGGATCTCCGATCGACATCCGCGGTGCGTCGATCGGCGTGGCCGCGAAGATGGGCGTGCTGGACTCGATTCGGGCGCACCGGATCACCATGAGTGAACGCATCGAGTTCGTCGATGCGTCCGACCGCGTCGTCGCCGTGTTGCAGCCCGACGAGGTCAACGACACCGCAGACGACGTCGAAATACCTCGCGAGGACCTCGTCACCATCCTGCGTGCGGCACTGCCCGCGACGACGCCGCTGATCTTCGGCGAGTCGATCAGCGAACTGCACGACGACGGTGCCGGCGTCGACGTGCGCTTCTCGTCAGGGGCGAGCGATCGCTACGACCTGGTGGTCGGCGCCGACGGGATGCACTCCGCCACCCGCCGCCTCGTCTTCGGCCAGGAACACCGGTTCCTCCGACACCTCGGCTTCTACACCGCAATCGCCGCACTGCCCGCTAGTGCCCGCAAGGACGGCCGCAACTCGATGTTCAACTCCCCGGGCCTGATGGCCGGAATCACCGGATACCAGGACAAGGCGTTGGCGGTCTTCCTCTTTCGATCACCGTGGATCGACTACGACTACCGCGACCTCGACGCACAGAAGAAGCTCTTGACCGATGCCTTTGCCGGACAACGGGAATGGCGACTCGACGAGCTGCTCGAGGCCGCGGTCGCCGATCCCGAACTGTACTTCGACTCGGTCAGCCAGATCGACATGGACACCTGGCACCGCGGCAGGGTCGTCCTCGTCGGCGACGCCGCGTACTGCGCGTCCCCGCTGTCCGGACGGGGCACGAGTCTGGCGCTGACCGGGGCATGGTTCCTGGCCGAGGCGCTGCGTGAGCACCCCGACGACGTCGAGCGTGCCTTCGCCCAGTACGAACGGTTGCAGCGGCCACACGTGCTGCGGGCGCAAGCCACGGCCGGGCCCGGTGGCGACGTTCTCGCGCCTGCGACGCGCGACGCCATCGACGCCCGCAACGAGCGCCTCCGAACGGCGTCCCGCTAGGACTGCGCCGGGACCTCGGCGATCCGCCGCCCGAGCGCGTGCACCCGCCAACCCGCGGCCTGCCACTTCGCGACGTCCAGGCAGTTGCGGCCGTCGACGACCACCTTCGCGCGCACCGTGGCCGCCAGCTCGTGCGGATCGAGGTCGACGAACTCCTGCCACTCGG
>JAQSXQ010000676.1 GCA_029256565.1 Mycobacterium sp. | reverse complement strand
CACGTGTACGCGCTCCTGATCGTCGTCGAGCTGGCCTTCAGAATGCCCGTGCGCGTGCTGCATTCGGGGATGTTCGCCACCCGGCGCGTCTACCGTCCGCTGTGGACGCTGTTCGCCCCCACCGTCGTCCAATTGCTCGTCATCGGCGCGGGGGTGATGTTCTACCCGACGGCCGCGGTCGTCGTCGCCATCATCGTCTCCAACGCGCTGTCCATCTGGATCACCGTCACCTTCGCCGTCCGCCTCTACCGCCTCGCTGGGCTGTGGCCCAACGTCCGCGCGCCTGGCCGTCGCCGGCTCCGGCTGCCGTCGATACCCGTCCGACTGGGTTTGGAGACGACGCTGGCGGGGGTCGGGCTGCGACTCGATGCGGTCGTCGTCCTCGCCATCGCCGGGATCTACGGCACGACCACCCGGGCGTTCGACCTCACCGCCGGCCTCCAGACCTGGCGGGAGATCGATGCCTTTCAGTTCTTCTACCTGGCGCTGCCCCTGTTTCGCGGGGCGTACGAGGCGACGAGCGTGTTCTACTTCGACTTCGTGCGGCTGCGGCGCCTGCCCGCACTGCGCGAGTACCGCGTCTGGTTCTTCCACCAGCTGCTGTGGGTGACGCCGGTTGTGACCCTTTACTTCTGGGGCCTGGCAGTCGCCCTGGGCACGTGGGTCCTGCCCGGCATTCCGCTGTCGTTCCTGCTCGCGTTGCTCCCATTGTTCGTCGTGCGCAGCTTCATCGGCACCTACCAGATCCGCCTGTTCGCCGAGGGCCGGTACAACAGCCTCACCGCCACGACCGTCCTCACCGCAGTCCTGCTCGGGCTGGTGTGGGTGGACGCCAACCCCGCCTCGGATCTGTTGGAGTTGACCGCGGCGATGATCGTCCTGCTCATCGTGCACATGAACCTGCAGCACTTCCACGACCGGGTGCCGTCACGTCCGACGCAGTTGCCGTTGGGCGACTGGATCAGGGCGCTCGCCGCGGAATCCGGTCCCGTGCGCGCCGGAACGGTCAACGTGCCCGAGTGGATCCCCGCGCGACAGCGGTCGGCAGCCGTGCGGCTCGTGCGGGAAGAGTTGCGCGACAAGGGATGCATGGCCTTTCACTCGCCAACGTCCCTGGTCTTCTACGAACGGGCGTCCGACGGCGAACAGGCGGGCCAACTGCACCTGACCATGCAGGCCGTGACCGGAGGAGCCGTGAACCGCGGACGTCACTGGTCCGACTCAGCCGCTGACGGCCCGGCCGCGCTGGACCGCATCCTCGACTCGAAGTGGCTCAGGCCCGTCGACACCGTGCCCGCCCCACCGGTGAATCCGGCTCTCCTGCAACCGGAATTCCTCGCCATCTTCCCGGACGGCTTCGTGGCCGATCTCGACACCCGTGCGGGGGCGCGCGCCATGCGTGGCCTGGATCCGGACCTGCTCGTCGCGCTGCTGCCGAAGGCGGTCCGGAGCCTCGACGACGACGCGCTGGTGATCCTGGTGGCCGGGCGCTGGCTGTCGCCCATCTTCGACCGCAACAAGGTGCGGATGGTCTTCGTGCTGCCACCGGATCCCGCCCCCGAGCAGTTCCAGCTGTGGCTGCGGACGCTGAAGACGTGGCGGCTCGGTCGACGCCCCAGCGAAGGCGCCGTCCATGTCCAGTGAACCGATCGACATCGGACGACGACTGGTCGACCCGAAGACCTACGAGGACACGATCCTCCGGATCTACTCGAAGCGCAGCGAGCGCGGGCTGGGCTTCAACGAGGTCGCCGACGGCGTCACCTATCTCGACGCGGCGGCCGACCGGCGGGCGCTGTCGCGCGCGATCGCGAGCAGCATCGCAGATGGCAGTTACCGGCCGCAGCCCGTCGACCTCTGGTTCCTGGAGACCAACGGCAAGCGACGCGCTGCCCACCAGCCCGCATTCGTCGACCACGTCGTGGGCTCGTCACTGTTCAAGGTCCTGACCCACAACGCCCGCTGCTACGGCCTGCCGGGCGTGTACTCCTACCTCCCTGGCCTGACCAACCTCGGCGCCATGCGCGCGTTCGCCCGGTTCGTGCGGACGCATCGAGAACGGGGCGGTCGGGCCTCGGGTCCGCTCTACGTACTGCAGTCGGACTTCGAGAAGTACGGGGACAACCTCCCCGTCGGCCCCGGCGCGGCGCTGTGGCGCACCGTGCGCGAGGTCGCCTCACTGGGCAGCGTCAGCGGTGACATCGATTCTCGGAGCTGGGATCTCATCACCACGCTGATCCGCCCCGTGGTCCGGGACGCCGACGGCGCCGAGTTCACCCGGGTGAACGGCATCGCGATGGGAACGCCGCTGGTGCCACTGTTGGGCAATCTCGCCGTGGTCCCGATGGACAGGGCCATCTCGGACATCGACGGCATGTTCTACGTCCGCTACAACGACGACTTCATCCTGGCCCACCCCGACCTGGACGCGATTCACGAGGCCGATCGGAGGATCGACGGGCTCACCGACGGACTGGGCGTACGACGCAAGCTGTCCAAGGAGTTGCGCACCGCGCTGAGCGGCCACGGCAGGCCCTGCACGATCGACCCGGCCTACCTCGGGGGCGGTCGCATCGACTGTCTCGGCCTGTCGGTCACACATGCCGGCACCGTGGC
>JAQSXQ010000675.1 GCA_029256565.1 Mycobacterium sp. | reverse complement strand
GCCGACGCAGGCGTTCCCGACGGCGTCGTCAACGTCGTGACCGGTGGGCGTCCCGCAGGGGAGCGGCTCACCCGGCATCCCGACGTCGCGAAGATCACCCTCACCGGTGGCACCGAAGCCGGCCGTGCGGCAGCCGTCGCCACCGCGTCCCGGTTCGCCCGCGTGACCGCCGAACTCGGCGGCAAGACACCCGTCGTGATGTTCGACGACGTGGATCCCGTCGTCGCGGCCGAGGGCGCCGCATTCGCCGCCTTCGTCGCAGCCGGTCAGTCCTGCGTCGCCGGCTCGCGTTTCCTGGTGCAGCGCAACGTCTACGACGAGTTCGTCACCGCACTGTCGGCACGCGCGCAGGCAATCCGGGTGGGTGATCCGAGCCTGCCGGAGACGCAGATGGGACCGTTGATCAGCGCACGCCAACGCGACAAGGTGCTCGACCTGATCGGCACGGGCACCGCCGAAGGTGCCCGGCTCGCCGCGGGCGGCGGGATTCCCGAACTGTCCGAGGAACTTCGAGGCGGTTTCTTCCTGCAGCCGACCGTGCTGGCCGACGCCACCATGGAGATGACGGTGGCGCGGGAGGAGATCTTCGGTCCCGTAGCCGTGGTCATTCCCTTCGACACCGAGGCCGATGCCGTCGCGATGGCCAACGACAACGCCTATGGGCTCGGCGCGGGCGTGTGGACCACCGACATCGCCCGCGCGCACCGGGTCGCCTCCAACATCGTCGCGGGCATGGTGTGGATCAACGACCATCACCGGCTCGAACCGTCGCTGCCGTGGGGCGGCGTCAAGGAATCGGGCATCGGCAAGGACGCCGGAACCGAGTCGTTCGACGACTTCTCCTGGATCAAGTCCATCGTCGTCAGGACCGCTGCCGACCACGTCGACTGGTACGGCGACGCCGACCAACGCCGGCTCAACTGACCAGTTCCGCCCGGATCATCGCTAGTTGATTGGACCCCGCATGCCCAAACCAGGAACCCCGACGCCGGGAGCTCGCACCCGGTGGCACCACGAGATCACCCGCACCCAGTGGCTGGTGCTGGCAGGAACCACGCTCGGCTGGGGGTTGGACGGCTTCGCCGGGAGCCTCTACGTGCTGGTCCTCGGGCCGACGATGACCGAGCTGCTGCCCAACAGCGGCGTCGATCCCACCGGTGCGTCGATCGGCTTCTACGGCGGATTGACCGTGGCGCTGTTCCTGATCGGCTGGGCGACGGGTGGCATCCTGTTCGGCATCCTCGCCGACTACTTCGGGCGCACCAGGGTGTTGTCCATCGGCATCCTGACCTACGCGGTGTTCAGTGCGCTGGCGGCGTTCGCCGACACCTGGTGGCAGTTGGGCATTCTCCGCTTCATCGCGGGCATGGGATCGGGGGTCGAGGCACCCGTCGGAGCCGCACTCATCGCCGAGACGTGGCGCAACCGCTTCCGTGCCCGCGCCGGTGGCGTGATGATGGCCGGCTACGCCGCAGGGTTCTTCGCCGCGGCCGCCGCCTACGCGGCGTTCGGTAGCCACGGCTGGCGACCCATGCTGCTGCTGGCCGGCCTGCCCGCACTCCTGGTGTGGTTCATTCGCCGCTACGTGCCGGAACCACCCGAGATCAACGCGCACATGCAGGCGCGCAAGGAACGAAAGGCGCGGGGCGAGAGTGCTTCCCACGACGGATTCGTGCTCAAGAGGCTGATCTCGCCTCCGCTGCTGCGTCCGATGATGGTCTGTACCGCACTCGCGACCGGAGCCCTGATCGCGTTCTGGAGCGTATCGACGTGGTACCCGCAGATCATCCGCCAGATGACGGCCGCCGAGAACCTGCCGCAGGTGCTGGCCGACCACCGGGTGGCGACCGCGGCGATGGTGTTCAACGCCGGCGGCATCATCGGGTACGCCTCGTGGGGATTCCTGGCCGACGCCATCGGACGGCGGCGAGCCTTCATGGTGAGCTTCGTCGTATCGGCCGCGGCCATCGGCTGGGCCTTCCCCTTCCACCGCGACTACGGCGAATTCCTCACGGCCATGCCCTTCTTGGGATTCGGACTGTTCGGAGCGCTGTCCGGCACGTTCATCTACGCACCCGAACTGTTCCCGCCCAGCGTCCGGGCCACCGCCCTGGCGGTGTGCAACAGCGTCGGTCGCTACGTCACGGCGCTGGGTCCGCTCACCGCCGGCGTGATCGCCACCTCGTGGTTCGGCGGGGACCTCGGGATCGCCACCGCGTCGGTGGCAGCGCTGGGTCTCATCGCCGTCTGCGGCCTCGTGTTCGCACCGGAGACCCGCGGTGAGGCGATGCCCGTCGACCCCGGCGCGGTGGGCGATCTCGCCGGGGATCGACCAAGATGAGCGGGGCAAGCAACCAGACGTGAGGCGGCGACCACCATGACCCTGCACGACGACTACCGAGCCCTGTACCAGTCCTATCTCGGGTACTGCAACGCGCACGACTTCGATTCGATGGCCGCGTTCTACGCGCCGGGCATCACCGTCAACGGGTCGCCCATGGACCCGGGCGCCGTCACGGCGCAGTTCGAGCCGCTCATCTCCGCATTCCCCGACTGGCACTGGGACGTCGCCCACCTCGTCGTGGACGACGAGAACATCGTCGTGCACTTCTCGGTCAC
>JAQSXQ010000674.1 GCA_029256565.1 Mycobacterium sp. | reverse complement strand
CCGGAACTGGTGAGCCGCTGGTCGGCCTACTTCCCACCGGCACCCGCCGAGAAACTGTTCCACTGGCTCGCCGAGAAGGACGGCCAGACCAAGGTGCTCAACCTTCCGATCTCCAACGTGCCCGGGCCGCGGGAACACGGCCGCGTCGGTGGCGCACTGGTCACCGAGATCTACTCGGTGGGCCCGTTGACCACCGGGAGCGGCCTGAACATCACGGTGTGGAGCTACGTCGACCAGCTGAACATCTCGGTGCTCAGCGACGGCGCCACACTCGACGATCCGCACGAACTGACCGACGCCATGGTGGCCGCGTTCATCGAGATCCGCCGTGCAGCAGGGCTTTCCGAGGAGCTGACCGTCGTGCCGTCCGCGATGGCGCAGTAGCCCGAGCCGTCAGGTGCGCTTCGCCCGTACCCAGTCGAGGAATCGGCCGACGGCCTGGGCGGTGTAGTCGCCGTGTGGCGAGCCGAAGAAGTCGAAGGCGTGCTGCGCGTGCGGGATCTCGCTGTAGACGACGGGATTGTTCGACACCGCCTTGAGTGCCTCGACGAACTCGCGGCCCTCTTGGACGGGAATGATCGAGTCGTCTTCACCGTGCAGCACGTAGAACGGCGGCGCGTCCGCCCGCACCCTGGTGATCGGGGAGGCGTCGAGATACAGCTGACGGTTGCCCGCGAACGGCTTCTTGACGATGAACTTCTGCAAGATGGAGAGGAACTCCGGCCGGCCCGAGCCCTCGCCGGTGAACCAGTCGTAGCGGCCGTAGATCGGGACCGCGCACACCACCGAGGTGTCGACGTCCTCGAAGCCCGGCTGCCACTGCGGCTCGTTCGGCGTGAGCGCGGCGAGCGCGCAGAGGTGGCCGCCCGCCGACCCGCCGGTGATCGAGATCGAGTCCGGGTCGCCGCCGTAGTCGGCGATGTTCTCCCTGACCCAGGCCAGCGCGCGCTTGACGTCGACGATGTGCGCCGGCCAGCTGTTGCGCGGGCTGATCCGGTAGGCCATCGACACGCAGATCCAGCCGCGCTCGGCGAGGTGACTCATCAGCGGGTAGGCCTGCGGCCGGCGCATGCCGATCGCCCAGGCACCGCCGGGCACCTGGAGCAGCACCGGCGCCTTGCCGTCGCGTGGCAGGTCGGCGCGGTGCCAGATGTCGGCGACGTTCACCCGGTGGGGGCCGTAGCGCACGACGTCGGTCTTCTTGACGTACGCACGCCGCGCCCAGGAGGTGCGCAACACGCCGCCGGGCCTGCGGCGCCGCTCCTCCTTCGCCACGGCGGCGTAGTCGTCGCCCAGGGCCTCGCGCAGCGGTTCCTCGAAGGACGGCTGCGACTTCTTGTTGCGGTAGTACACGTAGCCGAGCAGACCCCACGACGCTGCGGTCAGCGCCAGCGCGGCGCGACCGCTGCCGCTGGAGAAGTCGCCGCGGATGCCACGCCGCACCGCGTCGAGCACCGAGGCGCCCGCGATGACCGGCGCGGCCTCGCCGGTGGGCCACCCCAGGAAGAACACCGGGATGGTGACGTAGCCCTCGCGACCCAGTGGCTGCACGGCGTTGGCGGCGTTGAGTACCTCCGCGGTGGCGCGTGCCAACGACTTGATGTCGCCGGCGGCCCGGCTCCGTGGGCGCCTGCGCTTACGTCTGCGACCCATCGCCGTCCGAGTCGAGGAGATCTTGAAGCTCACGACGGAGAATCTTGCCGGTGCTGCCCCGTGGCAAACCTTCCAGGGCTGTGATGGAGCGCGGAACCTTGTAGTTGGCGAGGTTCTCGCGCACGTAGGCCTTCAGTGAATCGGTGGTGGCCGACGCGCCGGGAGTCAGCACGACGAACGCCGCCAGACGCTGCCCATACTCCGCGTCGTCGACGCCCAGCACGGACGCCTCGGCCACGTCGGGGTGGTTGGCGAGCGTCTTCTCGACCTCGATGGGATAGACGTTCTCGCCGCCCGAGACGATCATCTCGTCGTCGCGGCCCACGACGAACAGACGGCCCGCGGCGTCGAGGTAGCCGACGTCGCCCGAGGACATGTAGTCCTCGTGGAAGTCCTTGGTGGTGCCGGAGGTGTAACCGTCGAACTGCGTGGAGTTGCGCACGTAGATCGACCCCACCTCGCCGGTGGGCAGTTCGCGGAAGTCGGCGTCGAGGATCTTGACGTCCGTGCCCTCGGCGGGCCTGCCAGCGGTGTCGGGCGCGGCGCGCAGGTCTTCCGGTGTGGCCGTGGCGATCATGCCGGCCTCGGTGGCGTTGTAGTTGTTGTAGATGACGTCGCCGAACTGGTCCATGAACGCGGTGACCACGTCGGGACGCATCCGCGAACCCGATGCCGCGGCGAAGCGCAGCGTGCGACCGCTGTAGCGGGCCAGCACGGCGGGCGGCAGATCCATGATGCGGTCGAACATCACCGGCACGACGCACAATCCGGTCGCGCGGTGCGTGTCGATCAGCGCGAGGGTGGCCTCGGGGTCGAACTTGCGCCGCGTGACGATCGTCGTGGTCTCCTCCGCATGCCACGGCGTGCGGTCGAGGATGGCCTTGAGGGTGTCGGGCCCGCCACCGGAGTGGCTGGCGCCCTTGGGGGTTCCGGTGGTACCCGACGTCAGCAGGATCGTCTTGCTCTTGGCGCCGGCGCGCTGCGGGGTGCGGCCCAGATTGGCGGCGATCAGGCCTTCGACGGTGTGGGCATGACCGTCCCCATCTGCCCACGCCACGATGCGGACCGCATTTGGCGCGTCAGCGAGAGCGCGGTCGACGGTCGGGGTGAACTCCTCGTCGTAGATCATCGCGTCAGCGCCTTCGCGCGCCACCACCTCGGCGAGCGCGGGGCCGGCGAACGACGTGTTGAGCAGCAGGACGTCGGCGCCGATGCGGTGGGCGGCGATCAGTGCCTCGACGAAACCACGGTGGTTGCGGGCCATGATGCCGACCGTGCCGGGTGTCCCGCCGGAGAGTTCCTGTAGCCCGGCCGCCAAGGCGTCAGCGCGCTGGTCGATCTCGCGCCACGTCAGGGTGCCGATCTCGTCGACGAGACCCGGGCGGTCAGGGCAGCGCTGCGCGGCGGCTGCGAAACCCGATGTGATGCCCATGTTCTCGCGTGCCATGGC
>JAQSXQ010000673.1 GCA_029256565.1 Mycobacterium sp. | reverse complement strand
GTCGTACTCGGCCTCACGCTGGCCGGGTTCGCCGTCACCTCGCTGCTCGACGCGTCACCGGCCTGGGCGGCGCTGGCGGGGGCGGTGGTCCTCGGCGTCCGCGCGCTGGTGCGCGGGCACAGCACCGTGCGCGACATCGCCGCGTCGGCCAACGTGCCGTTCCTGGCGTTCGTGCTGTGCCTCGGCGTCGTGGTGGCAGGGGTGATGCACCACGGCCTCGACACCGCGATGCGCGACGTGCTGCCGGTCGGCACATCGCTGCCCGCACTGCTCGGCATCGCCGCCGTGGCCGCGCTGCTGTCGAACGTGGTGAACAACCTGCCCGCCGTGCTGGTGTTGCTCCCGCTGGTCGCCGGGGCGGGACCCGCCGCGGTCCTGGCCGTGCTGATCGGCGTCAACGTCGGCCCGAATCTCACCTACCCGGGCTCGCTGTCCAACCTACTGTGGCGCAACGTCGTTCAGAGCGAGCGCATCCCCGCACCGTTCTTGGAGTTCAGCAGGGTGGGGCTGGCCACGGTGCCCGTCACGCTGGTGCTCGGCGTGGTGGGGCTGTGGGCCTCGGTCGAGGTGTTCGGCGTCTGAGTGGTGTGGTCAGTGGTCGTGGCCGCCAGATACTCGGTCCATGCGTCGACCGCCACTTCGGCGACCGACTCCCGCCGCACGCCGCCGACGACCGACACGAGCGCACGTGACACTGCGCCCAGGCCGATGTGGGTGGCATGAGCCACCTCGACGAGCGCGGCGAGCGCCTCGTCCTCGGTGCATCGCCGCATGCCGATCAACGTGCCGATCGCGATGTCGATGTCCCGACGCCCGAACGGAGTCTCCGGATTGCGTGCACGTGGCACGGCGCACGGAGCGACCGGCGGTTGGCCGGGGCTGCGGGCCGACGCCGCGCGCTCGCGAGATTCGAAAGTCACGTCGTCACCTGCTGTCTCGCGGATCATGCGCGGCCACCGTGCCGTCCGACCAACCGGCCAGCACCAGTCCGCGCCGATCCCAGCACAGCGCGGTCGCCGATGCCGGTCGGATGACTTCGTCGATGGCGTCGAGCGGACGGCCGGGCTGACCCCGCGTCGGTTCCCACACCGCAACCCGGCCGTCGTCGGCACACGCGGCCAACATGCCGCCGTCCGGGGACCACGAGACCACCGACACCGCTCGTTCGTGCGCGGCGAGGATCCGCGGCGTTGAGCCGCGCGGCCCCTGTCCGGTGAAGCTCCACACCGTGACGTCGGTTCCGCCACCGGATGCCAGCAGCGTCGAGTCCGGCGAGAACGCCAGCGTCGTGATCTTGCTGGGGTAGCCGGACATCGAGAGTTCGTTACCGCTCTTGCCCACCCGCCACACGTGCAGTGTGGCGTCCTGGTTGCCGCTGGCCGCCCAGCGCCGGTCGGGGCTGATCGACAGTGCCAGCAGTGATCCCGTGAAGGGCAGGACGTCCGGCGCGGCACCACGCCCCAGGTGGTGGACGTGCACGCCGCCGTACGCCGCCGCGGCGACCCTGCTCTTGATCCACGCGACGCCGGTCACCGTGCTGTCCCGTCTACGACGGAAGAGTTCGCCGCCGTCCCTGTCGAGTACCAACACCTCGCGTCCCAGTCCCGCAGCCAGTCGCGAGCCGTCCGCACTCCACGCCAACGACGAAGACCAGCCCCCGCGGCAATGCACGACGTCTTCTCCAGAGGCGTCGAGGATCACGACACCGTCGATGGACCCCACTGCGATGCGGGAGCCGTCGGGTGACCACGAGACCGTCAGACAGCCCATCGACAACGGCCTGCGAAGCTCGACGTCCCCATCCGGGGAAAGGATGCTCACCGAGCCCTCCCCGCCTGCGACGGCGACCCGGCCGTCAGGTGCAGGCGACAAGGCCACTACGGCGTCGTCGACGTCGACGCTCCACGTGTTCGGTGCGGTGACCGCCGCGGTCACGGGCTGACCAGACATGCGCGGAATGCCGTCTCCAGCTCCGACCGATCGAGGTTGCGGCCGATGAACACCAATCTGTTGGTGCGAGCCTCACCATCACCCCATGGGCGGCCCTCGGTGCCGTCGAACAGCATGTGTACGCCTTGGAACACGTACTGCCGTTGCTCCCCGGCGATGGCGAGGATGCCCTTGCTACGGAAGATGTCGACACCCTTGGTGGACAACAGTTCGCCGAGCCATTCGTTGAGCTTCTCCACGTCGACGTCGCCTTCGATCAGGAAGCCGACCGACGACACGGTCTGATCGTGCTGGTGGTCGGTCGACTCGAGGAAGGCCGGGTCGTCGGTGAGCACCCGTTGAAGATCGAATGCGCCCACGTCGAGGATGCGGTCGAGGTCCACCTTGGCGTTCTGGGTGCGCACGACGTCCGCCCCGCGGTTGATGGTGCGCAGCCTGTTCTCCACCCGGACGAGCTGGTCCTCGTCGACGAGATCGGTCTTGTTGAGCAGCATTCGATCGGCGAAGGCGACCTGCTCGACGGCCTCGTTCTCGACGCCGTCGGGCTTGATCTCGTCGAGGTGGTCGAGGACGTGGGCTGCATCGATGACGGTGACGATGGCGTCCAGGCGCAGTCGGTCCCGGATCTCGTCGTCGACGAAGAACGTCTGCGCCACCGGTGCCGGGTCGGCGAGACC
>JAQSXQ010000672.1 GCA_029256565.1 Mycobacterium sp. | reverse complement strand
GCCGACCCGACCTTCGCCGAACTCGAGGCCACGCGCACCAACCGCAACGTGCTGACCGACCGGGAGCTGGCGGGCGCCATCGCCTTCGGCACCGTGCCGTCCTACGGCTTGGTCGCCGACCGGTTGCCGCCGATGCTCGCCAAGGTGCTCGCCTGACGGTCCGCCTGGCAGGATGACCGGGTGACGAACCAACTCGAGCAGGCGCACAGGCCCGGATTCGCCCAGGTCGGCTCCGCCTACTACCCCATGCTCG
Source organism: Mycobacterium sp. (assembly GCA_029256565.1). Classification (GTDB taxonomy): domain Bacteria; phylum Actinomycetota; class Actinomycetes; order Mycobacteriales; family Mycobacteriaceae; genus Mycobacterium. Next base: position 2,374 of record JAQSXQ010000672.1, on the reverse strand, counting down.
TCGCCGTCTTCACCGCGCTGGTGATCATCTCCAACGTCACCGCGACCAAGGGCGTCGAGTTCGGTCCCATCATCACCGACGGCGGTTTCATCGTCTTCCCGCTGACCTACGTCATCGGCGACGTGCTGTCCGAGGTGTACGGCTTCAAGGCGGCACGGCGCGCCATCATCCTCGGCTTCTCGATGAACGCGCTGGCGGCGCTCGCCTTCTGGGCGACGATCTACCTGCCCGCCGCCGACTTCTACCAGAACCAGGCAGCGTTCGAGAACGTCGTGCACGCCTACACCCAGCTGATCGTCGCCGGTCTGGCCGGCTTCGTGGTGGGCCAGACGATCAACGCGTACGTCGTGGTGGCCATCAAGGAGCGCACCAAGGAGAAGCACCTCTGGGCGCGCCTGGTCGGCTCCACCTTCGCCGGCCAACTCGGCGACACCCTGGTGTTCTGCGCGATCGCCGCGGGCGCCATCGGCATCACCTCGTTCCGCGACTTCGTGGTCTACGCCGCGCTCGGCTGGATCTACAAGACCGTCGTCGAGGTGCTGCTGCTCCCGATCACCTACCGCGTCATCGCCGTCATCAAGCGGCGCGAGCCCACCTACCAACCCGCGCTCTGATGCCCGCCATCGGTGCCGTCCGCGACTACGGGGAGCAAGCGCTGCTCCTCGAGTTCGACGGCACCGCAGAGGTGTTGGCGTGGACCGACGCGGTCCGCGCCGAGGACCTTCCCGGCGTACTCGACGTGGTGCCCGCGGCGCGCACCGTGCTGGTCGAGTTCGCCGAGCCGCGCCACCTGTACCCCGCCCGACAGCGCCTCGCCGACCTCCGCATCGACGAGGCCGCCATCGATGCCGAGCCGCCCGCCGGCGGGCACGTCGACGTGACGCTCGACGTGGTGTACGACGGACCCGACCTCGACGAGGTCTCCCGTCTGGTCGGCATCACGCCGGACGAAGTGGTCGCGGCGCACACCGCGGCGCCGTTGCGGGTCGGATTCGGCGGCTTCGCACCGGGTTTCGCCTACCTCGTCGGCGGTGACACGCGGTTGCACGTGCCGCGGCGCGCCGAACCGCGCACCAGGGTGCCCGCGGGATCGGTCGGACTGGCAGGCGAGTTCAGCGGCGTGTATCCCCGCGAGACACCCGGCGGGTGGCAGCTCATCGGACGCACCGACGCGGTGCTGTGGGACGTCGACCGGCCCACCCCCGCACTGCTGGCACCGGGCAGCTGGGTCCAGTTCCGGGCGATCGGCTAGGACATGGCGGCACCGAGGCTGGAGATACTGCGGACCGGTCCGCTGGCGCTGGTCGAAGACCTCGGCAGGCCCGGGCTGGCACACCTGGGCGTCACCCGCTCCGGCGCCGCCGACCGGCGTTCGGCCGCCCTGGCCAACCGACTGGTCGCCAACCCACCCGATCGCGCCGTCATCGAGGTGACCCTCGGTGGCCTCACCGCCCGGGTGCACGGCGGCGACGTCGTGATCGCGGTGACGGGTGCCGACGCCGACCCCTCGGTCGACGGGCTTCGATTCGGCAGCAACGGCATTCACGTCGTCCGCGACGGCGGCACCATCTCGTTGGGCACACCCCGCACGGGCCTACGCAGCTACCTCGCCGTCCGCGGCGGCATCGACGTCCAACCGGTCCTGGGTTCGCGCAGTCACGACGTCCTGTCGGCCATCGGGCCCCGACCGTTGCGACCGGGCGACGTCGTGTCGGTGGGCGAGCACACCGCGGACTTCCCGGAAGTCGACCAGGCGCCGGTCGCGGCCATCACCGCCGACACGACGGAGTTGGCCGTGGTGCCGGGACCGCGCGACGACTGGCTCGCCGAACCCGATCTACTGGTGCACACCGAGTGGGTCGCAACCGACCGCAGCGACCGCGTCGGCATGCGCCTGGATGGGCCGCCACTGCACCCGCGGTGGCCCGACCGGCAACTCCCCAGCGAGGGGGCCGTGCGCGGCTCGATTCAGGTGCCGCCCAACGGTTTGCCCGTCATCCTCGGCCCCGACCATCCCGTGACGGGCGGCTACCCGGTGATCGGGGTGCTGACCGATGCGGACGCCGACCGGGCAGCCCAGCTCCGGCCCGGCCAGCGCGTCCGATTCCGCTGGACCCGGCCGCGCTCGGTCCTCGCCTGGTAGAACCGAGGTGTGCACACCGCGAGGCTGGTTCACACGTCCGACCTGGACGGCGAGACCCGCGAAGGTGCCCGCCGAATGGTGATCGACGCGTTCGGGGGCGGCGAGACCGACTTCACCGACGCGGACTGGGAGCACGCCCTGGGCGGCATGCACGCGTTGATCTTTCGGCACGGCGCCCTGATCGCCCACGGCGCGGTCGTGCAACGCCACCTCATCCACGCCGGCCGCGCC
>JAQSXQ010000671.1 GCA_029256565.1 Mycobacterium sp. | reverse complement strand
AGGGTCAGCAGCGCGATGGCGATCGCCGCCGCGGTGAACCACGCGAGCAATCCGCCGGCGGCCTGGTACTGCGAGCCGAACGCGGTCTGCAGCAGCCACGGTCCGGCCAGACCCGCGACCAGGACCGCCAGCGCGCCGAGCCCGCACACCACCAGCGCGGGTGTGAGCAGCGCGCGCAGGCGGGAGTCCCGCTGATCGACGAAGTGCGCGATCAGGTTGCCCTGCATCGCCGTCAGCGGCACCAGCAGGGGAGCGCGGGTGAGCGTGACCGCGAGGATGACCACCCCGCCTGCCGCGCCGAGATCAGACGAGGTCGCCTTCAGCAGCACCGGGAACCCCATGACGAGGATCGCGCTGGCGCCTGCCGCCGCGATCGAGTGGGTGGCGCCACGCAGGAACGTCCAGACCGTCCCCGGGGTCAGGATCCGTGCCGCCGCGCGCGCGGCAGGGGAGGCGAGCAGCAGGAGCAGCCACGCCATCGACCCGGCGACCGTGGCCCACAGGTAACCGACCAATTGCCACCCGATCAGGAACGTCGCGATCGCCACCGCCACCCGGCCGATCGCGTCGCCCACGATGAGCGTGCCGTACTGACTCCACCGGTTCACCCCGGCCAGCACGCCGAGCAGGGTCGCGTGTACGCAGAACCCGGCGATGCCGACCGCCAGCAGCGCCACGCTCAGCCATCGGGCCTCGACGAACACGTGGCTCGACCACACCGGCGCGGTGATCCCCACTGCCGCAGCGGAACCCAGCCCCACCAGCAGCGCGACCCGCATCGGATGAATCCGTGGCCCCTCCAGGCTCTCGGGGTCGACGCCGGCCTGCAACGTCTCGCGCACCTCGCGGGTCGACTCCTGCAGCAGACCGTTGGCCGCGCCGGCGAGCAGCCCGAAGGCGCCCCAGAACACCGCGAACACCGAGAATCCCGCGGGCTCCAAATCGCGCGCGGCCAGGTAGAGCACGACGTACCCGCACAGTGCGCTGACGGCGGTGGCGATGCCGACGCGGACGACACTGCCCCGGGTCACCGGCCCCAGTGCGGCCGCCGCGCCGTCGCTCACAGATCCGGCAGGGCGGTGGAGTACAACCAGGCCTGCCACAGCGGCCGCAGCGGCTTCTCGGAGTACTTGGCCGCGAGGCCCGTGAAGTCGTCGGTGACCGCCGTCGCGTGCCGATGCCGAGTCGTCCAGTCCCGCAACAGGTCGAAGAAGGCGTCGTCGCCGATCGCGCGCCGCAATACGTGCAGGGTGATCGCACCGCGCTTGTACACCCGGTCGTCGAACATGTCGCGCGGCCCCGGGTCGGCCAGCAAGAGGTCCTCCCGCGACGACGCCAGGCGCTGGTAGTAGTGCTTGGCCCATTCGTCGGCGCTGCGTCCGCCGGACTCCTCGGACCACAGCCACTCCGCGTAGCAGGCGAAGCCCTCGTGCAGCCAGATGTCACGCCACCGGCGTGCGGTCACAGAGTTGCCGAACCACTGGTGAGCCAGTTCGTGGGCGATCAGCCGCTCCGACTTCCCGTGCCGGTCACAGTGATTGGCGCCGAAGATCGAGATGCCCTGCGCCTCGAGCGGAATCTCCAGGTCGTCGTCGGTGACCACGACGGTGTAGCCGGTCGCCAGGGGATAGGGGCCGAACAGCTTGACGAACAGCTTCATCATCTGCGGCTGATGAGCGAAGGCGTGCTCGAAGTCGTGCCGAAGCCGGTGCGGCACGGCGGCTTTCATCGGAACCGGACTCTTCGTCAGCCGGTGCTCGTCGTACATGCCGATCTGCAGGGTGATCAGGTAGGTCGACGTGGGCTCGGCCTGCTCGTAGGTCCACGTCGTCATCGCCGCGCGCGTGCGCTTCGACGTCAGTTCGCCGTTGGCCACCGCGCGGTACGGGTTGTCGGTGCTGATGGCGATGCGGTAGCTGGCCTTGCTGCTCGGGTGGTCGTCGCACGGGAACCACGAAGCGGCGCCGTTGGGTTGGCCCGCGACGAGCGCGCCGTTGGTCAGCTCCTCGAAGCCGACCTCACCCCACATCGAGCGGATCGGACGGGGATTGCCCGCATAGCGCACCTCGATCGACATCGCCGCCCCGGCGGGCAGGGCAGACCCCAGCGCGACGTGCAGCTTGTCGTGCGACGTGCGGAACGACTCGGGGCGACGGCCGTTGACGGTCACCTTCGAGACCGACAGCGCGTGCGAGAGGTCGAGGGTGAACGTCTTCAGCGACGCCAGGGTGGTCGCCGTGATCGTCACCGCACCCGAGAGCCGGTTGGCGCTGACCTTGTAGGCGAGGTCAAGGTCGTAGCGCGAGACCCGGTAGCCGAAGTTGCCGTTGCCGGGCAGGTACGGATCGATGACCGGCGCGTGCCTCCGCTGGTGCTTCTTCACGCGGCGTTCTTCTTGGGCTTCTGTGCCCGCTCGGCGCGCTTCTTGCGCAACGGATTCCACGGTGCGATCGGGTTGCCCTGCCAGCGCGACGACGGCGGCACCTCGTCACCGCGCATCACCAGCGAGGCCGGGCCCACCGTGGCACCGGCGCCGATCCTGGCCGCGGGCAGCGCCACGCAGTGCGGCCCCAGCGTCGCCCCGTCGTCGAGTACCACGGTGTCCATCCTCATGATGCGGTCGTGGAACAGGTG
>JAQSXQ010000670.1 GCA_029256565.1 Mycobacterium sp. | reverse complement strand
AATCTCAGTCTCTGGCTAGACACGGTGTCAATCTAGCGGTCGGAGAGCGTCTTTCGCGCGATTTCGTCTCAGGCGCGCGATGCGCTGCCGCGCAGCCACTGGTCCCACGGCACGCTCCAGTCGCCGTTCTGCCACTGTTCGAGCGGTTTGCCACCGGTGTTGCGGACCTCGACGACGTCGCCGGGCTGGGACAGCTCGTAGAACCACTTGGCGTTGTCCATGCTCAGGTTCAGGCATCCGGCCGAGACGTTGCGGTTGCCCTGCGCCCACACCGTGGCCTCGCGCTCGTGGAGGTAGATCCCGTCGGGGCTGATGCGCGTGGCGTACGGGACGCTGATTCGGTAGCCGGCCGACGACGAGACGGGCAGACCGTAGGTCGAGGAGTCCATCAGTACCGGATTGGCCTTGTCCATCACGGTGTAGACGCCCGGCTGGGTCCAGAAGTGGATGCTCTTTCCGCCGACGTTCGTGGTGCCGCCGCGGCCCATCGACGTCGGCATGGTCCGCGCCAGCTTGCCGTCGATGAACACGCTGACCTGCTTGGTGGCGTCGTCGGCGATCGACACGTGGGAGCGGCCGATCCGGAACGACACCTGCCGGTCCTCCTGGCCGTACACGCCGTCGCCGAGGTCGACGCCGTAGACGTTGGCCTTGACCGTCACCTGGGTGCCCGACGGGAAGTACTCCCGCGGCCGCCAGTGCGCCTTGCTGTCGCTGATCCACGTCCAGGCTCCCTCGACGCGCGGTGACGTCTCGACGACGAGCCTGCGTTGAGCTGCGGCGCGGTCGCCCACCGAGGCGTCGAACTGGGCGACCACGACGGTGCCGACGCCGTAGGTGCCGCCGTTGGAGAGCCGGGTTCCCGCGGTCGTGTTCAGCGAGACGTCGAGCAGTAGATCCGGGTTGACGGTCGAGAAGTCCGACTTCTGCGTCGTCGTGGTGCCGTCGGTTCCCCTCGCGGTCACGGCCAGGGTGTAGTCGCGGCCGTAGCCGAGTGGTTCGGCGGGCCGCCACGTGCGCCGGTCCTGCGAGAGAATGCCCTCGACGGTGCGACCCTGTGCGTTGGTCATGCGCACCTCGGTCAGCGTGCCCGAGGTCGCCTTCACGCCGACGCCGTCACCGGGAGCGACGTCCTGCGCGCCGGGTGCCGGTGTGATCTCGACGGCGGCCGGTTCGCGCGCGGGCAGCAACACTGCGTTCTTTGCTGCCGCGACGTTCGACGCGGCGGTATCCGAGGGGACCGCCGCCGTCGACGATCCGCTCTGTGACGCCATCACCAGGGTGGCGATGACGCCGACGACCATCAGCATCAGCAACCGATGTCGGGGGTGCGCAGTCAACTCAAATCTCCGAGGGTCGGTAGGTACGACGAGCGTACCGGCATCACGGCGTCCCCGCAGACACGCCGGACTCGGCGACGCCGAATCGTGATGCGGTGAACGAAGATTGGGCCGTTCAGCGCACCGGGAGCACTGGAGCCCCGCGCTGGCGGAGCATCTCGGTCAGCAGCGCGCTCTCCGCGGACTGGGTGGCTGACATCCGTCGGGCCAGGTCGCGCACGTAGCCCGTCTCGGCGTGTTCGGCGCCTACGGCGAGCATCTCGGCGCCGCCCTCGTGGTGGCGCAGCATCAGCTGCAGGAAGAGCACGTCGCGGTCGGCGGGCGTGGCGGAACGCAGACGGGCGAGTTCGGTTGCGTCGGCCATCCCCGGCATCGCGGCCACCGGCCCCTGCGCAGGCCCGTGCGACCCGTGCCCGCCGCCCATCCACGCCATGTGTCCGCCGGTCGGCAGCAGCGGCTCACCCCACGCCGTCAGCCAACCCTGCATGCGGCCGACCTGGTTCTGCTGCGTGGTGAGGATGTCGAACGCCAGGTTCTTCACGGCGGGGTCGGCGCCGCCGGTCAATTCGGTGGTCGCCATGTCCACGGCTTGGTCGTGGTGGACGGACATGTCTTGCAGAAACCCGACGTCGATCAGGCCCGCGGCGGGCGAATCGGCGTCACCGCGCATGGAGTAGCCGAAGCCGAATCCCGCGAGGATCAGCAGCAACGCGACGAAGGCGAGCCACCGGATCCACCGAAATCTGTCCCAGGGGCTCACCTGCTATTCCGTGACCGGCGCGGCGTCCGGTCCCGGCGGGGTGGGGTCGAACGGCGGTGGGTTGTTCACGTCGAAGTACGGCGACGCGCAGCTGGCCCCGGGCTCGGGGTAGGCGCTCTCGTTGAGCCGCAGCGCCTCGATGAACTCGACGAGTCGCGGGTCGCTCGGATCGTCGAGCTTGAGCTGATGTCCCCAGGACTGGATCGAGATGGGGGTGTCGAGGCCCGGGTAGGGCGACATCAGCGTGTACGGCTGGCCCTCGACCATCGCCGAGAGCACGTCGATCTGGTCCGCGGTCGCCACGTCGGGGTTGTACGTGATCCACACCGCGCCGTGCTCGAGCGAGTGCACGGCGCTCTCGGATCGGATGGCGGTCGGGTAGACGACCCCGGTGCACGTCGCCCAGACCTGGTCGTGGGTGCCGCCGAACGGCGGCGACTGGTCGTAGGCGACCCGCTGCGGCGCCTCGACGTGCTCGCCCGGCGGGTACTCGATCTCGACGACGCCCGGGATGTCGCCGGCTGGATCGGAATTGGC
>JAQSXQ010000669.1 GCA_029256565.1 Mycobacterium sp. | reverse complement strand
AGCGGCAGCCTGATCGCGCCGATCGCGCTGCACTGGTCGCTCAACGGCCTCGGCGCCCTGGCCGCTGCCCTGGTCTGGCACGTCTCGACCTGATCGGGCTCAGCGCGTCGAGCGCCTGCGCGCGCGGAACTGGCGGTTCTTGAGCTTGTTGCCGCACCCCGACATGTCGCACCACGCGCCCCCGTGGTTGCGCGAGCGGTCGTAGAACGCCCACAGGCACTCGTCGTTGGCGCACGCCTTGAGCAGCGTCCAGGTGCCTGCGCGCTGTGCCTCCGACACCACGGTCAGCAGTCCGGCGAGGCGAGCCCGCACCGAATCGTCGGCGGGTGCCACCGCGACGGCGCCCGAGGCGTCCACCCGGACCCGGAGCAGCGCGTGCTCCTCGAGGTCCCGGATCGGTCGAAGCACGCGGGTATCGATGTCGGCGCCACCGGAGTTGTGAAGGACGAGTGCGTGCAGGGCTTCCCGTACCCCGATCACGGCAGCGAGATCGCCGCCGCGCAACGGGGCGTCGGAGCCGAGCAGGCCGAGTTCCACGAGCAGGGGCCGGGCGCCCTCGGGGTCGGCGAGGCGGTCGTCGTTCGTCTCGCGGTCGAGGGTGTTGATCAGCGCCTGTACTCGACGCAGCTGGCCGGGCGCGGGTTTGGTCTCGTCCGGGTCGTCGAGGACGAGGGTGGCGGGCACGGGTTCGACTATAGCGCTCGATGACCGGTAAAAGCGGTTGACCGGTCATGCGTGACCGCTATAGCGTGGACAGCAGTCACCGAGGAGGTCGCAAGACATGCGAGAAGAACGATTGGCCCCAAGTCCAGGACCCGTCGCCGACGAGGTCGGGACGGAACCCCCCGTCGTCGCGCCGTCGGTCCTCGCGCGACTGCGTGCGCGCGTCTTCTCCTACCGCTACGACTGCGAGTTGGAGGCCGGCGTGGATCCCGCACCCGGTTCGGCGCTCGAGGTGCACGGCGCGCGACTGTCATCGGCCACCGAGCGAGCCGACCTGGCCCACGCGCTTCGCCTCGTGCTTCACGACGCCGAGGCCGGCACCTCGCTGCGCCAGGGCCGCGTCCCGGTACGCAGCGACGCGGTGCGTCGAGCCGCCGACGTGATCGACAGCGTCATCGACCGGTTGGAGTCACCTTCGCCCACCCGCGTACGCGGGATCGCACGGCTGCGGATCCTCATTGCCGACGGGCGGGGACCGCTGTACCGATCGGACCGCGGCAGTGTCGCCGCCGCGATGCGCGGCGTGCTCGCAGCGCTCTGACGTCAGCGCTTGCGCACCGCGCCCACGATCGCCAGCAGGATCACCGAGCCGAGGATGGCGGTGAACAGGGTGAACCACCAGCCGCCGCCGGCCGTGTCGAGGAAGAAGCTCAGCAGGAACCCGCCGATCAGCGCGCCGATGATGCCGATGACGATGTTCATCAGGATGCCGGAGCCGCCGCCCTTGACGATCTTGCCCGCGATCCAGCCGGCGATGGCGCCGATGATGATGTAGCCGATCCATCCGACGCTGGTCTGCGTCGTGGAGCGGGCCAGAAACTCGGTAGCAGCCATTACGTCCATCGGAAACTCCTGCCTTCATGGCCACGGCGAAGTGCCGAGGCCTTTCCCCGGTATACCCAGCGCGGGTAACGATCCGGGGAACGAAGGCAACACGATCGGGGGCTACCGCAAACCCGGATCAGGGCGGCGGCATCATCCCGGGCGGCGCATCGGTGACCGGAACGGGGACGCCCACTCCGGGGCGCGCCGGCGGCGCGTTCGGGTCCGGCGGCGGCGCGTTGGGGTCCGGCGGGGCATTCGGGTCCGGCGGCGGCGGTGGGGGCGGCGGCGTGTACGGCCGGATCGACTGTGCGAGTGCGACGGCGGCACCCTTGTCGACCGGGTTGTTGGCCGTTCCGAGCCACACCACGAACCAGCGTTCCGGTGCGCGCTGGCTGCGCGGGGCGTTCGGCGGCAGCGGGTTCCCGACGACGCCTGCCCAGATCTGGCCGTTCGGCTTCGTGGCGTCGGTGAACTTCACCTCGTAGGAGGAGAAGGCGCCCGGCATCCCTGCGGCGTCGAGCGCACCTGACTCCTGGTTGAGCCGCGTGCCGGCGAATGGCATGAAGAACTCGCCCATGTCCGACGCGAGGCGAGCGGCGGCCTTCGAGTTGTCGGCCTCGGCGCCCGCGAACAGCTTGAGGTCGAGGCGGCCCAGCAGGACGCTGGTGTCGTTCGGCGCCTGCTCGCTACCAGCGGGCGGAATCTTCGTCAGCAGCGCCTGGCCATAGGACAGCTGCGTCTGCTCCGACACCTTCCAGCCGTTCGGGACCACGTAACTCAGCCCACCGGCGGCGTTGTCGACGCGGCCCGGCTCGGGCGGCGGAGGTGGCGGCGGCACGCCAGGGGCTGGCGGTGCGTTCGGGTCGGCGGGCGGCGGTGGCGGCGCGTTCGGATCGGCGGGCGGCAGAGGCGGCGGAGGCGGCGGCGCCTGGACCAGGGGGCCCGGCGGCGGGAGCGGGACCGCGGGGGCGGGCGCAGGCGGCGGCGGGGGTGCCGGAACCGGTTCCGCCGCGGCGGAACCCGGCAGGATCAGGGAGAGCGCAGTCGCGCTGGTGGCCGCGGCGGCGGCCAGTGTCGTGAGACCTGCGCGT
>JAQSXQ010000668.1 GCA_029256565.1 Mycobacterium sp. | reverse complement strand
TCGTCGTGGGAGCGCGCGTTCCGAGCCAGGGCGGCGTTCGAGGCGGCAGCAGCGAGCGGCCTGATGAACGACAGGCATCTGCGCCGCTGGCTCAGCTCCTACCGGGCCGGGCTGAACGCGGTGACCGCGTCGTGCACGGCGCTCGAGGCGAACCTGCCCGCCCGTCGCGCTGCGACGACGAGCACGGCGCTGCGCAGTGCGGTCGACGAGTTCGTCGAGGCGCTGCGCGGTGACCCGCAGACCGCGGGCTCGCCGTGGACGCTGGACGTCGACGTGCTGACCGCAGCCGCCGCCCGGGTGCGCGCGGAGCTCTCCGACGTCGACGACGCGTCGGCGCGGGTGCTGTTGACCGAGATCGATGCCGTCACCGAACGGCTCGTCGACATCGCCACGGCGATCCCCGACTGACGCCGGGCCGTCCCGACTGGGTCAGCGCGCCCACTTCGGGGTGATGAACACGCCCTCGGCCTCGACGGTGACGCCGTCGGCGTCGGCGATGTGGCCGACCGCGAACGTCTTGACGCCCTCGGTCCGCACGATCCTGGCCTCGGCGTGCAGATCGCCCAGCGGCGTCGTGCGGAGGTAGCGCATCGAGATCGTGCCGGTCAGGCGCGGGTTCTTCGCGGTGCTCGCGGCTTCTCCCAGGACGTGGTCGAGGATCAGCGCGGAGACGCCGCCGTGGACGTGACCGGGCGGACCCTCGTATGGCGCACCGAGGTGGAAGTCGGTGTGGATGCCGCCGTCGGCCGAATGCCGGATCACGAGCGGCGGTGCGATCGGGTTGCGCAGGCCGATCACCGGATTGCCCCACGGCATTTGGCCGCCCTCGGACAACCGCACGCCGAACGGTCCGTCGAGTTGCGCGCTGCGCAGCCGGGCGGTGATCGCGTCGATCTCGGCCTTGGCGGCTGCCACGACGTCGGCGTCGACCTCGGTGCGGATGGTGGCGTCGATCAGTTCCCTGACGGACTCGGTGAACGGCCCGAACACGCCGCGCAGCCGCTCGACCTCTTCGCCGTTGAGATTCTGGACGGTGAACTCGACCATGAACGAACTAGAACACGTTCTAGCCGCGGTGTCGAATCACCCTCCGACCGGGGCTTCCCCGACGAGTAGTTGCCGGATCACCGGCCGTGCCCAGGCGATGAGCTCGTCGTGACCGAGGTTGGCGACCGCGGGATTGGCGAGCACGTACCTGGTGGTGGCGAGCCCGATGATGAACGCGCCCATCAGCCCGGCCCGCTGCGCGTGATGATCCGGGGCCACGGCCGCCAGCGCCGGTGCCACCTGGGTGGCGAACACGGTGCGCATGGCGTCGGCGGCCGTCGGGCTGGTCATCGCGGCGCGCAGAAGTGCGACGAACGTGGCGTCGTCCTCCCAGACGGCGAAGAACCTCGGTAGCAGGGCGTCGGCGATCTGGTCGGCGTCCACCCCGGTCAGGTCGGGCAGGTCGATGGTGAAGTCGGCTGCGGCGGCGAAGAGGTCCTGCTTGCTGCCGAAGTACCGGATCACGAGCGCGGCGTCGACGCCCACGTCGGCGGCGATCGCGCGCAGTGTCGTGCGGTCGAAGCCATCCGTCCCGAATCGCGCACGGGCCGCGGCCAGGATGTCGGCGCGTGTTCCGGTGGCGTTGCGGGGGCGGGTGGTGGCCATGGGGACAGCATAAGTCGCCCATCGTTGACAACTCCGGCACCGCGACCTAGCGTCTAAGTCATCAGTCGTTGACTTAGGAGTTCCGATGACACACGCCGAAGACCTCCCCGTCCTCATCGTCGGTGCCGGTCCCACGGGACTCACCGCCGCGGTGGAACTCGCCCGCCTTGGCGTCGACGTCCGGATCATCGACAGGTCACCGGCGCCCTCGTCGACGTCGCGGGCACTCGGCATCCAGGCCCGGACGCTCGAGTTGCTCCGGCCCCGCGGCATCGCCGACGACCTGCTGTCGCTGGGCAACCGCGTGCGCGCCACCGCTCTGCACGCCGGCGGCGAACACCTCGGCGGCATCCAGTTCGCCAACATGGCAAGCGAATTCGACTACATCCTGATGCTCGCGCAGTCCGATACCGAACGCCTGCTTGCCGAACGCGCTGCGGCGCTGGGCGTCACGGTGGAACGCGGCGTCGAGTTCGTCGGCCTGGCCCAGGGCGACGACGTCCAGGTGGTGGTGCGCGACCAGGACGGGCACTCCGAGACCATCGCCGCGTCCTACGTCATCGCCGCCGACGGGTCGCACAGCCCGGTGCGCAAGGCGCTCGGCCTGCCGTTCGAGGGCCGATCGCTCCCCCAGGACTACGTACTCGGCGACGTGCGCCTGACCGGCGACCTCGCCCAAGACCAACTGTCGATCTTCCTCGCCTCGAACGGCTTCCTTGCGGTGTTCCCGATGGGCGGTGACCGGTTCCGGTTCATGGCCACCGATCCCGAGGGCATCACGGGTGACGCCGCCGAGCCGACGCTGGCCGACGTGCAGGCGCTCTACGACCGCACCGTGGGGGTCCCCGCCCGCTGCCACGACCTGGCCTGGAGTTCGCGCTTCCGGATCAACAGCAGGCACATGACGACGTTGCGATCGGGGCGGGTCTGCTGGACACCTATGGGTCCGACCGGCTGCCGGTGATCCGCCAACTGGTCACGATGACCGAGCGTGCCACCAAGGCGTTCAACTCGACCAATCCCGTCGTGCACGGTCTGCTGGTGCGTGCGGTCCCGAAGCTGCTGCGGCGCAATCGCGTTCAGTCCGTAGCGGCGCCGCGACTGGGGCAGATCGCCGCGTCCTACCGAGGGGCGCCACTGGCACGCGGTGGCGGCCGCCTGGGCGCGCTGCGGGCCGGTGACCGCGTGCCGGACCTGTACCTGCCCGAAGGCCGGCTCTACGACCTGCTGGATCCGGTGTCGCCGACCCTGCTCGTCGATGGCGCCGACGACGGCCTCCGCCGCGTCTGCGAGCCGTGGATCGGCGTCCTACCGATGCGCAGCGTCACGCTGACCGAAGCGATCGCCGTAGGACCCGCATGGCTGCTGGTACGCCCCGACGGCTACCTCGCCGCGGCGGGTGGCCCGGCCGACGGGAACCGGCTGGGACAGTGGCTCGGGCGGTGGCTGGAGCCGGCCGCCGCCGAGACGGCGGCCACGGTCGCCGCGCCGGCCCGGTGACGACCGCCTGCGCTATCTCGCCGCGATCGGATGACGGCCCGACGCGGAGGCGAAACCCAGCCACGTATGCCGGTTGCCCGCCCAGCACCACCCGACCTTCGGCGCGTTCCGGTTGGCGACGCCGTCGCGGCCCGTGCCGTTGCTGATCCAGATCGCCGGGGTACGGGTATCGAGCGCACCCCCCGCCTTGCGCTTGCGCGAGCCGATCGTCATGAAGCAG
>JAQSXQ010000667.1 GCA_029256565.1 Mycobacterium sp. | reverse complement strand
TTCAACCTCGTCTTCTGGTTCAGCATGCTGGTGTGGGTGCTCGGCAGGCCCGACTTCATCGGCTCGCTGTTCCCGCCGGTCACCTACTACGTCTGCCTCGCGCTGTTCCTGATCGGGGCGCCGCTGTCCATCTTCACCGGGCTGGTGGTGACCCAGGCACTCGGCAAGCCCTACCTGTGGTGGGCCGCGCTGCTGGCGCCGCTGTACTGGATCCTCCAGTCGATCGCCGCAGTGAAGGCGCTCTACCAGTTGCTGTTCCGGCCGTTCTTCTGGGAGAAGACCGTGCACGGGCTCGACCATCCCACCACCGCTTCACCCAGACCAACGGAGGTCATCGAATGAAACCCCTACTCCTCAAGGCGCTGGCAGTCCCGCTCGTCGTCGGTGCGGTTGCCGCGCAGGCCTTCAACGGGCCCGTCGCAGCAGCCGAACCGTACGCCGCCGCGGTGTCCGAGCCGTCGGAACCCACGGGGCCCGGCGTGACGCCGCCGATCACGTGGACCCAGCTCGGCCTGTCCGACCGGCTGGACCTCATCGGCTCGAATCAGCCAGTGGAGACGTCGGTTCCGGTGCCCGCCGGTGTCGGCCCGACCGTGCTGGTGGGCCAGATCGGATCGGTGGTCAACGTCAGCAACGGCCGCGTCGACGTCCTCGACGGCCGCGGCGTCGCGCTGGGCAGCGTCGTCGTTCCCGCCGACCTCGCCACGGTGCCGTTCAGCGTCGACCTCTCGGCGGCCCAGGTCACCGAGGGCCGCGCGACGCTGAGATTCGTGCTGCGCGATTCGAATCCGTCGATCACGAGCTGCTCACAACCGCCGGCTGTGACGCTGAACCAGCTCTCCACCTCCTACTCCGGTCCCACGCCCGATCCGGTGACGGTGGCCGACTTCCTCCCCGGTTACCTCGACCAGGTCGTCGTGCGGGTGGGATCCAGGCCCACGACGAGCCAGCAGCAGGCCGCCCTCGACCTCGTCGCCGAACTCACGCACCTGTACCGGCCGATGCCCGTCCGCATCGACATCGCGACGTTCGACGGTCCGCCACCGCCGGTGACGTTCTCCCGCAGGGTGATCGACATCCGCGACGGAGGCAAGGCAGGCATGGTGGTCGAGAACCCCGGCACGCCCTCCGCCGTCCTGGCCATCACCGGTACGGGTGACCAATTGGTCCGTCAGGTCGACATGTTCGCCGACAGGCGCGTGGCGCTCGCCCAGACCGCCACCGCGACGGTGCTCGACACGCAGCAGGCCCATGCGCAGTCCACGAACATCAAGACCTTCGCTCAGCTCGGCATGACCGGACAGACGTCGGCCCAGGGCACCACCACGATGTACGCCGGATTCGACGCCAGCGTGTTCGGCGTCGGCCCCATCACCAATGCCGAGGTGCACGTCAAGGCGACTTACACCCCGGTCGTCGGCGGCGAGGCATCGGTGCTCATCCGATCGGGCTCGACGGTGCTGGCCACCCACCGCCTCGACGAGTCCGGCAAGCTCGACGTGACCGGCGACATCCCCGCCGAATCGATCAGCTCCAACGTCGGCATGGCCATGGAGATCCGGTACGTGCCCCGCCAGGAGTGCGCACCGATGAACGACCGCATCACGTTCGCGCTCGATCCGTCGTCGACGGTCACCGTGACGCCGGGCACCCGCAACCGAGGCGGATTCCCCGTGCTGCCAATGGCATTCACCCCCGACTTCGGCGTCGCGATCGACAGCCCCGACCGGATCCGCTTCGCCGGACAGGCCATCAACCTGATGGGCCAGCAGACCGGAATCACGCTGCGGCCGCAGATCACCACGTTCGCCGACGGCGCCGCCTCCGGCACCGGGCTGCTGGTGGTCACCGGCGGCGACGAGCTGGCCAAGGCCGGCATGAAGCCGCCACTGCTGCCGGGCAAGTCGACCTCGGCGGGCGTCAACGGAAGCCTCGCCACCGACATCGACGTCAACGGTGCGCTCGGCGTCGTGCAGGCGTTCACCCAGAACGGCCGCACGGTCCTCGCGATCTCCGGGACCGAGGACTGGTCGCTGGTGGACCGCAGCTTCGACTACGTCCGCGGCCTCCCCAACCGGTGGGCGTCGCTGACCGGAGACGTCGTCGCGACCGGACCGGCGGCCCAGGCAGTCAATCTGACCATCCGCGAGGGCGGTGGGCTGATGAACGAGTACCCCGGCGACGGCTGGAAGTGGTGGGCCTGGCTCAGTCTTTCGCTGGGCGTGGCCGCCGTGATCGGCGTCGCCGCAACGCTCGTGGTGCGTCACCGCCGTGTCAGACGGTGACCTCGTGACGGTCACCGCGGTCGCGCCGACCCCGACGGCGACGAGTGACGTCGCCGAAGGGCCCCGGTCGTCGCGACGCGGTGGCGGCGTGGCACTGTTCGTCGGCCTCAGCGCGCTGTACTTCACCATCGGCACCGTTCTGGTGTTGCGCTACAACATGTTCGACCCCGATGCGACGTCCCGGGTGGCCAATGCCGGCTACGTGGTGTTCAGTCGGCAGCCGCACCTGTCGGCGATCGGGTTCGTCTGGAATCCGCTGCCCAGCATGGTCGAGATCCCGGTGCTGCAGTTCAGCCGCTGGTGGCCGGAACTGAAGACCCACGGGCTCGCATCGGTCGTGCAGAGCGCGCTGTTCATGGC
>JAQSXQ010000666.1 GCA_029256565.1 Mycobacterium sp. | reverse complement strand
ATGCCCCCGCCATCAGCCTTGCCCGGTTACGGTTCACTGCTTCTCCCTTCGATTGGAACTCGGGGACCTTCTGCGTCTGAGGAGGCCTGAGGAACGTGCGCCGCGCATGGCGGCGGCGCGGCGGGACTGGTCGACGTAGACGGCGGCGATCAGCACCGAACCCACTGCGACGCCCTGCCAGAACGGCTGCACGCCGATGATGACGAATCCCGACTGCAGGACGGCAGGGATGAACAGTCCGACGACGGTGCCGAAGATGGTGCCCTGGCCGCCGAAGATCGACGTACCGCCGATCACGACCGCGGCGATCACGTTGAGGTTGGTCAATGACTGCCCGGCGATGGTGGTGGTACCGAACTGCGCGAGCGAGAGGATGGCGCCGACGCCGGCCAGCGTGCCCGCCAGCGCGTAGACGGACACGAGGTGGCGCGTCACCTTGATCCCCGTGCGACGGGCGGCTTCCTCGTTGGACCCGATGGCGTAGGTGTAGCGGCCGAACCTGGTCTTGTGCAGCACGATTGCGCCGACCACGATGATCATCAATGCGATGAAGGGGAGACCGGGGACGCCGAGGATCTTGGTGTAGACGCTGAAGTCGGTGAGTTCGTCCGGCACGGAGCGGATGTCGATGCCACCGGTGAGGACCTGCGCGAGCCCGAGCGCGATCGACAGCGTCCCGAGCGTGACGATGAGCGCGGGCACCTTGGCGACGGCGACGAGCACGCCGTTGAAGACACCCCAGGCCAGACCGCCAACGACGGCCGCCACCATTCCCACGGCTGCCACGCCAATACCGGTGCCGCCCATCGACTCCATCACCTTGGCGGACACCACCGAGGAGAACACCAGCACAGATCCGACCGACAGGTCGATGCCCGAGGTGATGATCACGAACGTCATGCCGACGCCGAGTACCGCCCACACCGCGACGTTCTGCGAGATGAGCGAGAAGTTGCCCGCCGACAGGAACCGGTCCCCGGCGAGGACGGTGAAGCACGCGCAGATGACGACGAGCACGCCGAGGATCCAGAATGCCTGCAATCCGAGCATGCGCTTGAGCAGCGACTCCGACGGTTCCGACCCGTCGCCATCACCGCTGACGACCCTGGGGTGGTTCGCCAACGTGCTCATGCAGCACCCTCTTTCGCGTCGAGGGCGCCGGTCATCGCCCCGACCAACGTCTCGACGGACGTGTCCCGCGCGGGATAGGTGGCAACCCGCTTGCCGAG
Source organism: Mycobacterium sp. (assembly GCA_029256565.1). Lineage (GTDB taxonomy): Bacteria > Actinomycetota > Actinomycetes > Mycobacteriales > Mycobacteriaceae > Mycobacterium. Next base: position 1,418 of record JAQSXQ010000666.1, on the reverse strand, counting down.
CCGCAGCACCTGGATGCGGTCGCACACCTCGAGTACGTGGGGCATGGAGTGACTGATGAAGACGACGGCGATCCCGCTGTCGCGGACGCGTTTGATCGAGTCCAGGACGTTCTTGGTCTGCACGACGCCGAGCGCCGCCGTCGGCTCGTCGAGGATCAGCACCTTCTTCGCCCATGCGATCGCGCGGGCGATGGCGATGCCCTGGCGCTGGCCACCCGACATCGCGCCGACGGGGGACGACAGCGACCGCACCGTGGCCCCGATGTCGGCGAACGACTCGGAAGCCCTGCGGCGCATCTCCTTCTCGTCCATGAACCCGAGGTGCCCGAGGATTCCGCCGTGCGGGATCTCGCGGCCGAGGAACACGTTCTGCACCGGGTTGAGATGCGGGGCGAGCGCGAGGTCCTGGTACACCACCTCGATGCCGAGTGCCTCTGCCTCGCGGGGCGACGACAGGCGAACCGGCGTGCCCTCGAAGAAGATCTCGCCTTCGTCGAGGTCGAGGTTGCCCGACAAGGCCTTGATGAGCGTGGACTTGCCTGCTCCGTTGTCGCCGATCAACCCGACGACCTCGCCTGCGTCGACGTCGAAGTCCGCGCCGTCCAGCGCACGGACGTGCCCGAACCCGCGCGAGAGGTTCCGTGCCTCGAGAAGTGTGCTCACGTCGAGCCTTTCGTGATCGGCGGCCAGGTGGTGCCCGGCCGGCAGACGAGCAACCCGACGTCGCCCACCACGTGCCAGGCACCGCAGGCGGTGGGGACCACCAGGGTCTGCCCGCGTGTGACGGCGAGCGGTTCGCCGGATTCGGATGCCAGCGTTCCCGAACCGGACACCACGACCGCCACCGCGAACCCCGCCGCGACGGCGGAACCCGGTGTCAGCAGCTCCATCCGGAAGTACGGCAGGGCCTCGTCGGGCAGCACGGCAGTCGTTCCGCTGCCTGCGGTCGCGTGCCGTGTCAGATGGGTGACGTCGGCGGTGGCCCGGGTGTCGACGGCCGACAGTGCCACGTCCCGCGGAAGGCCGAGGAACGCCTCGTCGTCGGTGGCGGCGGTGTTCGCGTGCTCCAGCAGGATCGACTGATCAGTGGGCTCCTGAGCCTCGACGAGCAGGATGCCCGCTCCGATGGCGTGAGGCGTGCCGCCGGGTACGAAGATGCCGTCGCCCGGCCGCACCGGGATCCGGTTCATCAGCGCCAACATGGCCGTCGCGTCCTGGGCGTCGACCAGCTCCGACAGCCGAGCCGGATCGACGTCCTCGCGCCAGCCGAGCCACACCGCGGCGTCCCCGTCGGCCGCCAAGACGTACCACGCCTCGCTCTTTCCGTAGGCGCAGCCCAGGTGCCGCGACGCGTAGGCGCGGGTCGGGTGCACGTGCACCGGTAGTCGCTGGCCGGCGTCGAGCAACTTGACCAGCAC
>JAQSXQ010000665.1 GCA_029256565.1 Mycobacterium sp. | reverse complement strand
CGAGCAGTCGCTGCAGAACCACTTCGATCGCAACGTGCGGCAGCACTACTTCCGCGGCATGGAGTTCTCGGAGCCGGCGGGTGACCCCGGGTGGTTCGGTCCGGGCAGCGCGGTCTGGCACGTCCACTCGCATCTCGAGACACTGATATTCGGCCTGCAGTGCGCGGCGTACCTGGAGCGGCTCGACCCGTCGATCTATTGGATGGGCGTGCACCATTCGCGGCTGGTCGAGCGCTCCGAGGACCCCGCCACACCGCCGCGCATCGATCCCAAGGGACTCGCCGTCCGGCTGGGCCACTCGATCGCGTTCTTCATCGGCACCGCGTACGGCACGACCGAGACCGCCGAACGGCTGGCGCAGACCGTGCGTGCCATGCACCACACCATCAAGGGCACCCGGCCCGACGGCGCCCCCTACGACGCCGATGACCCCGACTGGCTGCGCTGGAACTACGCCACCGTGGTGTGGGGCCTGGCGACCGCCCACGAGATGTACCACCCGCGTCCGCTGCGCGGCAGGAAGCTCGACGCCTACTACGGCGAGTTCGTGCGGGTGGGTCACGCGCTCGGCGGTACCGACCTGCCGACCACGAAGGCCGAGACGCACGACTGCCTGAAGTCCTACCTGCCCAAGCTGGCACTCACGCACGGTGCGGCCATGGCGACCGGCCACCACCTGCCGATGCCGGAGAGCGCGGTGGATTGGGCCATTCGCGACACCATGCCTACGTGGGCCAAGCAGTTGATCGGCCACCGCTCCCCCAACGTGATCGAGCGGACCGCGCGCCGGGCTGCGGTTTGGACGGTCATCAACGGCCTGCACACCGCGGCTGGCCCGATCCCGGAGTTCACCCAGGCGCAGGCCCGCGTCGCCGACGGCGTCGACCCTGCGCTGGCGCCGCACACCGAGCCCCGCTACGTGCTGGGCAGCGACCCGGTGCGGACGCGGGACGACGTCGAGTTCACCTTCGCGTGACGGCTACGCGGGTGTGACCTGCTGCACACGCATTTTCCGTGCTCCGGACACTTTTGAGACACTGCATTCATGACTACGACTAAGCACCGCGAGGTTGCCAAGCTGGACCGGGTGCCCTTGCCGGTCGAGGCCGCCCGCGTCGGCGCGACTGGGTGGCAGATCGCCCGGACGGGCGCGCGGGTCGTCACCAAGCTGGCCGGCCGCGGATCCCTGCAGGAGAAGATCGTCGCGCAGGTCCCCCAGACGTTCGCCGATCTGGGTCCCACCTACGTGAAGCTGGGTCAGATCATCGCGTCGAGCCCCGGCGCGTTCGGAGAGCCGCTGAGCCGCGAATTCCGCAGCCTCCTCGACCGTGTGCCCCCTGCCAAGAAGGACGAGGTGCACGCGCTCTTCAAGGAGGAACTGGGCGACGACCCGGCGAATCTCTTCAAGCACTTCGAGGACGAGCCGTTCGCCTCGGCGTCGATCGCCCAGGTGCATTACGCCACACTGCATTCCGGCGAAGAGGTCGTGGTCAAGATCCAACGGCCCGGCATCCGCCGTCGGGTCGCGGCCGACCTCCAGATCCTCAAGCGTGGCGCGCGTCTGGTGGAGTTCGCGAAGCTCGGGCAGCGACTGTCCGCCCAGAACGTGGTCGCCGACTTCGCGTCCAACCTCGCCGAAGAACTCGACTTCCGGCTCGAGGCGCAGTCGATGGACGCGTGGGTGGCCCACATGCACGCCTCACCGCTGGGCAAGAACATCCGCGTGGCCCAGGTGTACTGGGACCTGACGAGTGAACGCGTCCTGACGATGGAGCGCATCCAGGGCACCCGCATCGACGACGTCGCCACCATCCGCAAGAAGGGCTTCGACGGAACCGAACTCGTCAAGGCGCTGCTGTTCAGCGTGTTCGAGGGCGGGCTGCGCCACGGCCTGTTCCACGGTGACCTGCATGCGGGCAACCTCTACGTCGACGACGACGGCAAGATCGTGTTCTTCGACTTCGGCATCATGGGCCGCGTCGATCCGCGCACCCGCTGGCTGCTGCGCGAACTGGTCTACGCGCTGCTGGTGACGAAGGACCACGCCGCCGCGGGCAAGATCGTCGTGTTGATGGGCGCCGTCGGCACCATGAAGCCCGAAGCTCAGGCCGCGCAGGACCTGGAGAAGTTCGCGACGCCACTCACCACCAAGTCGCTCGGCGATCTGGGCTACGCCGAAATCGGCAAGCAGCTATCGGCGCTCGCCGACGCCTACGACGTCAAGCTGCCGCGCGAGCTGGTGCTCATCGGCAAGCAGTTCCTCTACGTCGAGCGCTACATGAAGCTGCTGGCGCCCAAGTGGCAGATGATGAGCGACCCGCAGCTCACGGGGTACTTCGCCAACTTCATGGTGGACGTGAGCCGGGAGCACAAGGAACACGATCCCGACGAGCTGGAGGTCTGACCGCGTGGACGTCCGCGAAGGCAAGGCCCAGGGCACGCAGGGCCTGGAGATTCACTACGAGGACATGGGCGACGTCGACGACCCGGCCGTGCTCCTGATCATGGGGCTGGGCGCGCAGTTGGTGTTCTGGCGAGACGAGTTCTGTCAGATGCTGATCGATCAGGGTCTGCGCGTCATCCGCTTCGACAACCGCGATGTCGGCCTCTCCGGGAAGATGGACGGCCGTCGCACCAAGGGCTCGCAG
>JAQSXQ010000664.1 GCA_029256565.1 Mycobacterium sp. | reverse complement strand
TCGTGGGGGTCGATCTTGGGCCGCAGCTTCTGTTCCTTGACGACGGTCTGCTGCTGGTTCTTGCGAGACTCGCGCAACTTCTGAGCCGTCTCGTACTTGAACTTGCCGTAGTCCATGATCTTGCAAACCGGCGGTTTGGCATCTGGAGCTACTTCGACGAGGTCGAGATCGGCATCCGCGGCGACGCGAAGGGCATCTTCGATGCGCACGATTCCTACCTGTTCACCGCCCGGTCCAATCAGGCGGACTTCAGGTACGCGAATGCGCTCGTTGATGCGTGTCTCAGTGCTGATGGGGCCTCCTATGTAGTCTTCGAGGAGGCCAACGCCATCGGCGCCCGAAAAGGGCCGAGCCCCGCATGTAGATGCAGGGCCCGAATGCCGACCGGTCGCGACGTACGTCGCCCGTGCGAAGCACGAAACGAACACCTCGCGGTGTTCGTGACCGGACCGCTGAGCCGTGAGGCCAACGGTGGGAGCGGGACTCCACTTGCTGTCCCGGCCAATGCCGGGACGGTCGCGCATGGAAGTCTAGCAGGCATGACCGATGATCCCGAATTCCCCGACGAGGCGGCTGAACTGCCCGTCCGCGAACTGGCCGAGATCCCCGCGGTCGAGGTCATCACCCGCGCCGCGGTCATGCTCATGAGTGCCGCAGCCGAGAAGCTCGGCCTGGCCGACGGCAACCCGGACGACAGCCCACACCAGGATCTGGACGAGGCGCGCCGCCTGATCAACGCCCTGGCCGGCCTGCTGAAGGGGTCCGTCGAATACCTCGGACTGCACGCCGGACCCATCAGGGACGGGCTCAAGGGCTTGCAGCTGGCGTTCAAGGAGGCCAGCGCCTTCCCCGAGGAGCCGGGCAAGGGTCCGGGCGAATGGTTCACCGGACCCGTTTGGTGACACACGGTCCCCCGCAGTCCCACCCATTTCCCCGGTAGACCGAATATCCTCGCGCCCTATGACCCTGGCCGCGGCGAGCAAGCCGGCGAACACCAAGCACCGCTCCGCCTTCTGGTGGGTTCCCGCTGCAGCGGGGTGGACGGTCGGGATCATCGCCACGCTGTCGCTGCTCGCCAGCGTGTCACCGCTTATCCGCTGGGTCATCCGGATCCCGCGTGAATTCGTCAACGACTACATCTTCAACTTCCCCGACACGAGCTTCGCGTGGGCCTTCGTGCTCGCGCTGCTCGCGGCGGCGCTCGCGGCCCGCAAGAGCGTCGCGTGGTGGATCCTCGTCCTGTACATGGTCGCTGCCGTCGGGTGGAACGTCTTCGACCTGATCGACGGTGACGAGTCGATCATGGAGGACATCGGCGAGGTCGTCGGGCTCGTCTTCCACGTCGCGGCGATCGCCTTCCTGGTCCTGGCCCGCCACGAGTTCTGGGCGAAGGTACGCCGGGGCGCACTGATCAAGGCGGCGCTCACCCTCGTGGCTGGCATGGCGATCGGCACCCTCGTCGGGTGGGGTCTCCTCGAATTGTTCCCGGGATCGCTGGCCAGGGGCGACCGCCCGCTCTACGCGCTCAACCGGGTGAGTGCGTTCGCAGGCGCGGCCTCGGAGAACTTCGCCGGTCATCCGCACGTGTTCGTCAACGCCCTGCTGGGCCTGTTCGGCGCGCTGGCTCTGATGGTCGCGGCGATCGTGCTGTTTCGGTCGCAGCGCGCGGAGAACGCGCTCACCGGCGAGGACGAGTCCGCGATCCGTGGACTCCTCGAGCTGTACGGCAAGAACGACTCGCTGGGGTACTTCGCGACCCGCCGCGACAAGTCGGTGGTGTTCGCGCCGAACGGACGTGCGGCCGTCACCTACCGGGTCGAGGTGGGCGTCTGCCTGGCCAGCGGTGACCCGCTGGGTGACCCGAAGGCGTGGCCAGCCGCCATCGGAGCGTGGCTCGACCTGTGCCAGTCCTACGGCTGGGCGCCCGGCGTGATGGGTGCGAGTTCTACGGCAGCGCAGGCGTTCAGCGCCGCCGGCCTCAACGCGATCGAACTTGGCGACGAGGCCATCCTGCACCCGGACCGCTTCAAGCTGTCGGGCCCCGACATGAAGCCGGTGCGCCAGGCGGTCACCAGGGCACGTCGCGGTGGTCTCACCGTGCGCCTGCGCCGGCACCGCGACCTGAGTCCCGACGAGATGGCCGACGTCATCCGACGCGCCGATGCGTGGCGCGACACGGAGACCGAGCGCGGCTTCTCCATGGCACTCGGCCGGCTGGGCGACCCGGCCGACGGTGACTGCCTGTTGGTGGAGGCGGTGCAGGAGGGTTCTGAGACCGGCGGGCAGGAGGGTTCGGGTGAGGTCGTCGCGATGCTGTCGCTGGTGCCGTGGGGCACCAACGGCGTCTCGCTCGATCTGATGCGCCGCTCACCCCAGTCCCCCAACGGCACCAATGAACTCATGGTCAGTGAGTTGTGCCTGCAGGCCGAGGAGATCGGCATCAGCCGCATCTCGCTCAACTTCGCCATGTTCCGCTCGGCCTTCGAGGAAGGCGCGCAACTCGGCGCGGGCCCGGTCGCGCGGCTGTGGCGTGCGCTGCTGGTGTTCTTCTCACGGTGGTGGCAGTTGGAGACGCTGTATCGCTCGAACATGAAGTACCAGCCCGAGTGGGTCCCCCGGTACGCCTGCTACGACGACGCGCGCCTGGT
>JAQSXQ010000663.1 GCA_029256565.1 Mycobacterium sp. | reverse complement strand
TCTGTCTAGTGGTGACCGTTCGACGAGCCGTTGCCGTTGCCGTTGGACCCGTGACCGTTGGTGCCGTGACCGTTGGTCCCGTGGCCATTGGTGGCGTGGCCGTTGGAGCCGTACTCCTCGTCCTGGTACTCCTTGAGCGCCACCAGCGCCCGATGCTCGGAGGCATGCGCGGCCGCGGTGACGGCAGCGCTCTCCGACGCGGGGTCCGGGAAGAGGAAGCCACCGGTACCGGTCGCACCACCGGAGCCCAGCTTGTTCATCTTCTTCGGCAGAGCCGCACCCTGGTACTCGAGCGGGATCGGGTGACCGTGGTCGTCGACCGGGCCGAGCGGCTGGTGCAGCTCGATGTAGGCGCCATGCGGCAGACGCTTGATGATGCCCGTCTCGATGCCGTGCTCGAGAACCGCGCGGTCACTGCGCTGCAACCCGACACACCATCGGTAGGTCACGAAGTACACGATCGCAGGCAGCACCACCATGCCGATGCGGCCGATCCAGGTTGTCGCGTTCAGCGAGATGTGGAACTTCAGCGCGATGATGTCGTTCATGCACGCGAAGGTCAGCACGATGTAGAACGCGATCGCCATGGCGCCGATGGCCGTGCGGACCGGGGCGTCACGCGGACGCTGCAGCAGGTTGTGGTGCGCCGTGTCGCCGGACCAGCGCTTCTCCAGGAACGGATACACCACCAGCAGGCCGAGGATGAGGCCCATGAGGACGGCGATCCACACCGGCTGCGGAATCGTGTGACCGAAGGGATAGAACTCCCACGCCGGCCACAGGCGGATCAGGCCGTCGGTCCACATCATGTAGAAGTCGGGCTGGCTACCGGCGGAAACCTGCGACGGCTTGTACGGACCCAAGACCCAGACCGGGTTGATCTGGAGCAGACCGCCCATCAGGCCGAGGATGCCGACCGTCATCGCGAAGAACGCGCCTGACTTGACCGCGAAGACGGGCATGACGCGGACGCCGACCACGTTCTTCTCGGTGCGGCCGGGGCCGGGGAACTGCGTGTGCTTCTGGAACCACACCAGCGCGAGGTGGGCTCCGATGAGCGCCAGCATGATGCCGGGCAGCAGCAGGATGTGCAGGGCGTAGAGGCGCGGGATCAGGATCGTGCCCGGGAAGTCGCCGCCGAACAGCGCCCAGTGCATCCAGGTGCCGATGACCGGGAGGCTCATCGTGATGCCCGAGAGGGCGGCGCGGATGCCGGTGCCCGACAGCAGGTCGTCGGGCAGCGAGTAACCGAAGAAGCCCTCGAACATGGCCAGGATCAGCAGCAGCGAGCCGATGACCCAGTTCGCCTCACGCGGCCTGCGGAAGGCGCCGGTGAAGAAGATGCGGGCCAGGTGAACCATGATCGACGCCGCGAACAGCAGCGCCGCCCAGTGGTGGACCTGCCGGACGAACAGACCGCCGCGGACCTCGAAGCTGATGTCGAGCGCCGATGCGTAAGCACGGGACATCTGCACGCCGTTCAGCGGCTGGTAGACGCCCTCGTAGGTCACCTCGGCCATGGACGGGTCGAAGAACAGGGTCAGGACCAGTGCGTCGGGAAGACCTTGTTGAGCTGACGGCGCACGGCCGCCGAGGGGTGGTAACGCGAGTCCATCGCGTCGCCCTGCGCGGCAAGTCTGGCGCCGAGCTTGGATGTACCACTCTGTGGACTCATGACGATCTCTCCCAGAATGCCGGTCCGACGGGTTCGATGAAATCGCCGTTGGCGACGAGGTACCCGTCTTGGTCGATGGTAATCGGAAGCTGCGCCAACGCCCGTGCTGCAGGACCGAAGATGGGCTTCGCGAAGTGCAACGCGTCGAACTGCGACTGGTGGCAGGGGCACAGGATCCGATAGGTCTGCTGCTCGTAGAGCGACGACGGGCAGCCCAGGTGCGAGCACACCTTGGTGTAGGCGAAGAGATCACCGAAGTTGAAGCTCTCCTGGTTCTGCCGCTTGACCACCCGCGGCAGGTCCTCGGGCCGGATGCGGATCAGCATCACGGGATTCCGGATGCCCATTGCGATCTCGGTGAGGTGGTGCGACGACTCGACGGTGGTGCCGTCGCCGTCGGACTCGCGCCACGGGAACACGGTCTCCATGCCGCCGGCGTCGAGATCCTCAGGGCGCATCTTCACGAACGGCGACTCACCCGGCAGGCCGGTGGAGCGGGCCAGGAAGATCGTCTCGCCGGTGAACCGGGGCGTCCACCCCGACGTCCACAGCACGGCCTTCTTGCCCTCTGCCGTCGGGACGACCGGCTTCCACGGGTTCTTGATCAGACCACCCATGAATGCGACCAGCGTGCCTGCGCCGAACGCGCCGAGGCCGATGCCGAGCGAGAGCCCGATCATCTTGCGGCGCCTGATCGTCGAGCCGTCGAGGGTCTCGGTCAGCTGTGCCGCGATCGTCCGGCGGTGGAGTTCGGGGGAGGCGCCGTCGTGGCGCTCCTGGATCGAGATCTCCTCCGGGATGAACTTCTTCTGGTACAGCACGGCGCCGATGCCGATCGCGAGGACCGACAGGCCGAACGTGAGGCCATAGAGCGGCGTCGCGAGGCTGTAGATGCGCTCGCCCTCGGCGCCGAAGGGCTTGTACTCCCACGGCCAGAAGATGAAGATCACCATCAGGGCGAGGCCCGAGATACCGCCCAGCAGAAGCCAATACGCCACTGCGCGCTCGGCGCGCTTCTCGGCCTTGGTGCCCTCGACGGGGAAGCGGGGTCCCTTGAAGACGGTGTCGACGCCGTCGAGCTTGGCGCCGAGGCGAACGAGTTCCTCGCGCGACATCTTCGCCAGCTGCTCGTCGGTGGGCTGGCCGGGGGTGCCCAGCTGTCCGGGCGCGTCGGTTCCCTTCGGCGTGCCCTCGGTGCCCGAGTGTTCGGTGCCCGTTTCGTTGCTCATGCTCGCGATCCCACCCACATTGCAGCGGCGATGACGCCGACCATTCCGATGATCCAGGCGGCCATGCCCTCGGACGTGGGTCCGAAGCCACCGAGCCCGTAGCCGCCGGGGTCGGGGGTCTGTGCCGCAGTCTTGACGTACGCGACGATGTCGCGCTTCTGCTCGGGGGTCAGTTGCCGGTCGGAGAACTTCGGCATGTTCTGCGGACCCGTGAGCATCGCGGTGTACACCTGTGAGGGCACCTCGGCGGCCTCACCGAGGTCGGGCGCCCACTTGCCCGACGACAGTGCACCGCCCTTGCCGGTGAAGTTGTGGCAGGAGGCGCAGTTCAGGCGGAACAGGTCGCCACCGCGCGCGACGTCGTCGCCGATGAGGGAGGCGTTGGCGATCTCGCCGTTCGCTTCGCGGGGAACGACGGGACCGCCGCCGTTGGCCTGGACGTAGGCGCCGATCGCGTCGACCTGGTGCGGGTCGAACGCCGGGTCCTTGCGCTGGGCCTGTGCCTCGCCGCGCATGGCGGGCATGCGGCCGGTGCCGACCTGGAAGTAGACCGCGGCCTCGCCGGTGCCGATGAGGCTGGGCCCGCGGTCGGGCACGCCCTGCAGGTTCGCGCCGTGGCACGACACGCAGGACGTCTCGAACAGCTGCTTGCCCGTGCGGAGCAGCGCCAGTTGCGATTCGTCGGCTTGGGCGACCTGAGGCTTGGGCGTCAGGGTCGCGGCCATGCCGCCCGCGAGTGCGAGTCCGATGAACAGCAGCAGTGCTGCCGACAGGCGTCGGCGGAACCGACGGCGGGACTTGCTGGTCATCGAAACCCTTCTCATCGGAAGCTTCATGATCATCGAACGAAGTAGATGACGGCGAACAGGGCGATCCACACGATGTCGACGAAGTGCCAGTAGTACGACACGACGATCGCCGCGGTGGCCTGAGCCGGGGTGAACTTGCTCATCCGGGTTCGGATCAGCAGCAGCACGAAGGCGACGAGACCGCCGATGACGTGCAGGCCGTGGAAGCCGGTCGCGAGGTAGAACACCGAGCCGTAGGCGCTGCCCGGGATGGTGGTGCCCTCCTCGACGAGGTGCACGTACTCGTAGCCCTGGCCGAGGACGAAGAACAGGCCCATCGCGAAGGTCAGCGTGTACCACCGGCGGAGGCCGTAGACGTCGCCGCGTTCGGCGGCGAAGACGCCCATCTGGCAGGTGAACGACGACGCGATGAGCACCAGCGTCACGGGCACGGCCAACGCGAGGTTCAACTCGGTCGGGGCGGGGGGCCAGTCGCCCCCGGCCTG
>JAQSXQ010000662.1 GCA_029256565.1 Mycobacterium sp. | reverse complement strand
CTTCTCGGCGAAACTGCCCAACAGCGACACCAGCACCGGTGCCGTGATCGCGGCGAGCATGCTGGCCTACGGGATTCTCTCCACGTCGTTCATCAACCTGGGCATCAGCATTGCCGCCGACCGCGAGAGCGGCGCGCTCCGTCGACTGCGCGGCACTCCGGCGACCGCGTCGTCCTACTTCATCGGCAAGGTGGCGCTGGTCGCCATCGCGAGCCTCGCGGAGGCCGATCTTCGAATGGTTCACCCTCGGTTGGGTCTTCGTCCTCGGCATCACGAGTTGCTCGCTGCTGGGCATCTTCGTCAGCAACCTCGCCAGCAACGCGGTCTCCGCCGCCGTCATCACCAACGGCCCGGCGGTGGGCCTGCAGTTCCTGTCGGGCACCTACGTGCCGCTGATGGTGCTGCCGATGTGGATGCTCACCATCGGGTCGATCTTCCCGGTGAAGTGGATGGCCCAGGGGTTCCGGTCGGTGCTGCTGCCGCCGGAGATGGTCGTCTTCGAACCGGCAGGCACGTGGGAGCACGGGCGGATCTTCCTGGTGCTGACCGCCTGGAGCGTCCTGGGCTTGATCTGCTGCCTGCGTGTGTTCCGGTGGTCCGACAAGACCTGACGTCAGCCGAGGTATTGCGGGCGGGACTCCAGGGATGCGTTCGCGCCCGCACGAGAGCGATCCGCGTTACGGTCATTCTGGCAAACGTGCGACACGGGGTGCCGCACGACGAACGGTGAGATCACTGGCTGCGGGGGTGGCGATAGTGGCTGAAGTCGTTCGCCTTCCCATTGCTCCGCGTGCCAATTCCAGCGAACCAGCGGCGTCATGAACGATCCACTGGACGACATAGAAGTGCTGCGCGGTGTCGTCGCCAGCCTGCCTCAGATGGTCGTCATCTCGGATGACTCCGGCAGGGTCCTGTACGTCAATCCAGCCGGCGCAGCACTCTGCGGCCTGACCGGGTCCGAACCGGTTCACGTGAAGGAACTGTTCCCCTACGCCCAACACGACTTCGACAGGAACTCTCAGTCGTCGACTGGCTGCTCAGAGCGAACTCCTTGGAGCGACGCCGAGTTGATGAACTTCGCTGCAGAACGGGCGGTGCCCGTGCAGATCACAACCGTCATCGTCCAGGGCTCCGGTGCTGAATCCGGCGTCGTGGTGACCACCGTGGTCGAACGCGATGCCACCCCGGCTGACGATCGATGGCAGGAGGCAGCCGCGGCCTCGAACTATCTGGCTGCCGAGCAACAGGCCGTTGCGAACCTGAGCAGACTGGCTCTCGACGGTGCGCTCGACCAACTGCTCGAGGCGGCGACTTCGGCGGCATCGAAGCTCATGGGCGTGGATCGTTCGATGATCACCCGCCCGGTAGAAGGCGACGCGGGGCTCATCGCCGTCGTTGGTTTCACGGGCTCGCCGCCCCGACCGGTCACTCTGCCCGCCGGACACCGCTCGCTCATGGGATTCGCGTTGATGACCAATGACGTCGTCGTGTGCGAGAACCGCGATGACGAAGTGCGGTTCTCGACCGACGGGATGGCGTCCTACGGCTTTCGTAGTGGCGTGTGTGTTCCCATCCCCGGGAACGCAGGCCCGTGGGGCGCACTATCCGTGCACAGCAATCACAACCGCAAGTACAGCGACCGTGACGTGTCCTTCTTGCAGACGGTCAGCGGGGTCCTCTCCGCCGCCATCCGGCGGCTCGACCTCGACCGCCAACTGCTCGAACGCAGCATGCACGATCCGTTGACCGGTCTGCACAATCGCGCACTGGCCTATGAGCGCATCGAGCAGGCCCTCGCCCGAGGCCGAGAAGACGGCACCTACACGGCCGTGATGCTGGTGGACATCGACGACTTCAAGATCATCAACGACAGCCTCGGGCACGAAGCGGGCGATCGCGCCCTCGTGCGCATTGCCAACCGTCTGTCCGCTGCAGCCCGGCCACAGGACACCGTGGCCCGCGTCGGAGGCGACGAATTCCTCGTCGTTGCCGAACGGGTGAGTGGTATCGACCACGCCCGTCGACTGGCGCAAGCGCTGACGGAGGCGATCCATACCCCGCATCCCGTCGGCACCGAGCCCACACCACTGAGCGCCAGCATCGGTATCGCGATCTCCAACAGGCGATCAACCCGGCAAGAACTCATTCACCACGCCGACATGGCGATGTACCGCGCCAAGGACGCCGGTATCGGAGGCAGCGCCGTCTTCGATCGCGACGATCTCTACGACGCCGACCGCACTCGACGTCTCTCCGAGGACCTACGGGTGGCGCTCGGCGACGGCGACCTGAGCCTGTCGTATCAGCCCATCGTCGACATCGCCACCGGCCTGCCGGTCGCCATGGAAGCTCTCGCCCGCTGGCGGCATCCCGACCTGGGCGTCATCAACCCGGCGGAGTTCGTCGCGGTCGCCGAACGTACCGGCGTCGTAGGCGATCTCGGGGAATGGGCCCTGCGCACGGCGTGCGCTCAAGCCCGGTCGTGGCGCTCGACCTTCGACATCGGCATCCGCGTCAACGTCAGCGCCATACAGCTGCGTGACCCGGCATTCGTCGCGAAGGTCACCGCCGTATTGCGCGCGACCGGACTCGACCCCACCACCCTTGGCCTGGAGATCACCGAAACTGCCTGGGTCTCCGACACCGTGAGCGTCGCGAACAACCTCGCCACGCTCCACGAGATGGGCATCGGCATCTCCATCGACGACCTCGGCAGCGGATACAGCTCGATCGCGTACCTGAACCGCTATTCGGTCTTCGAGTGCTTCAAGTTGGATAGGTCGTACGTCGAAGACCTTCCGGCGGCCCGCCCCACGGCCATCGTCGCCGCGATCATCAAGCTCGCCCGCGCCTTCGGCCTGACGGTCGTCGGCGAGGGCGT
>JAQSXQ010000661.1 GCA_029256565.1 Mycobacterium sp. | reverse complement strand
ATGCCGAGGTTCTGCGCCGAGGTGGGCGCACTCCTGGACTCGGATCGCGGTATCGACGCGGTGGGAGTCGACGCTGCCCGGTTCACCGACGACGGTCCCGACCACCTCGTGGGGTACCTCCGCTCGATCGGTGTGCGCAGGCGTCCCGACCCTGGCGTCGCGTTGACGATGGTCGACGTGCTGGGTGGGCTGGTGCCGTACTACACGGCGGCCGTCCGTCGCGAATCATGGGACGCGATGGGCGGTTTCGCCTCGGGCGTCCCCGGGATCGACGACTCGGTGGTGTTCTGGCTCCGCATGGTGCGCAAGTACGACGTGCGCGTGCTGCCGCGGCGCCTGGCCCGATACCGCCTGCGCAGCGACTCGCTGAGCCGCGATCCCGCGGGGGTGGAGAAGTTCGAGGCGGAACTGGAGCGCTCGTTCCTGACGGCCGAGCCGTCGAGCACCGCCGAGGCGGCCGCACTGCAGTCGACGCTGCGCCGCATCCGCTACTGGAAGCTGTTGCGGCAGGCGCGAACGGCGCTGCTGGCCGGCGACGACAGGGCGGCCAGGCGGGCGGCGACGGCGGCGTTCGGTCAGAAGCCCACCGCGCGCAGTGCCGCGGTCGTGACGGCGGTGACCTTGGCTCCCGGACTGTTGCGCCTCATCCATCCGGTGAAGCAACGCGCTGAGTCTGCGATCGAAGACGTCGTCATCAAGGCGTCCTGACCCCTCGGGACTAGGTCTCGTCGGCGAACCGCCGAAATCGGGCATACGCGGGTGTGCTGCCGTGATCGTCTTCGCGATCGAAGATATTCACTCGAGGAATAAGTGGCAACGACGCAGGTAGTCGAAGGGCGCTGGCGTGAGTCGATTCGGACGCGCCAGGCCGGGGTTATAGCCCTGAGTTCGCAGGACGGCTGAAGTGATTGGCCTGCAATGGTTTCGCCGGGTATAGCGTATCCGCCGGCGGTCCGGGGCTTCGCCGTAACTTCACGGGTACGTGTGCCTGACGGCAGTAGGATGACGTTTGTCAGCTCGCATGCTGGCGAATAATCGGGACGTTGCTAGAACTGTGCAATGCGAAATACTCGTGTTGCGGGGCCGGTGAAACTCCGCTTAATCTGATCGCGGAACTGCACCATGGGGGCTAGATCACGAGTTCGATTGGAGCAGCTTCCATCATCGGAGGCTTGAATTACGCCCGGGGGGGCAAGTATGTCGCAATTCGCAGGTTCATTTGCTGTTCTCGAAACAGCTCAATGCTCACGCATCATGGTCGGCCGTTGCGCCCGTGGTGACCGGGACGGAGCGTCGTGAGGGCCTACGGCTCGGTTGCGCGCCGGCCGATCGGCGCCGAACTGGTGGCGCCCGAGTGCGTGCAGGTGCCCACTCCCGAGGCCCGGCATTGGGATTCTGGTGGGCAGGGACCGACAGCGCCGCATGTCAATGGGTCCAACGGTCGGTCGCTGCTGTCGGCGGCGGGCAAGCTGAACGGCATCGAACGCCCGAGCGTTCCGAGCGCACGAATCCTGGTCATAGACGACTGCAAGCTCTCGCGAGAGAATCTCGCGGCAGCCCTACGGGAGCACGGGCAATCGGTGAGTGTCGCATGGGATCTGGCCTCGCTGGTGAGCGTCGACACGAGCTTGCGGCCCGACGTCGTCCTGCTGAACGTGACCACCCGTGAGTGCGAGAAGTTGGTGGGCGCAGCGCTTCATCTCGACCCCAAGGTGCACGTCATCGCCACGGGCGTCTCGGAGGACGATGAATCGGCGATAGTCGCGTGCGCCGAAGCGGGTGTCGCCGGTTACCACACCCGGTTTCAGTCCCTGGATGATCTGCTTCGGCTGATAAGCAAGGTCATCGCTGGAGAGACGTTGTTTTCGCCACGCGTCTCGGCCATGCTGCTCCGGCGGCTGTCCTCCCGCGGTTCTGACCGTCATCCTGGAGGCAAGGAACTGGTCCTCACCGCACGCGAGGCCCAGATCTTGGGAATGCTGCGAATTGGCCTGTCCAACCGCGAGATCGCAGCGCAGTTGTGCATCGCGGTGAACACCGTGAAGAACCACGTACACAGCGTGTTGTCGAAGTTGGGCGTCACCAGTCGCGCCGAGGCCGCCGCCCTGTCGCGAACACTGAACTACACCCTTCGGGACGCGGAGGACTAGACCCCGGACCACATGGATTTGGCTCCTATGGTCCATGTACTCCGGACACCCGTGGCCCGATAGTTGGCTGGTGTTCAAGGGATTAGCTCGGAGCTCGCGCCCGGGCAGGGGATCGGTCGATCCGCCTAGATCGGTCCGTCCGCGACCATGACACTGGACGGGGGAACAGTGTCTGGCCGCGGGCGGACCGATTCGAAGGTCCCGCCTCCACTTCTAGAAGAGGAGGCGGGACCGCACCCGCGCCACCCGGCGCCCGAGCGGCTGGCCGGCGTGGTCGAGCGCTCGAAGTGGCAACGCAGTTACGCCGCGAAGCTGCTCGTCACCGACACAATCGTCGTAGTCGGTGCCATCAGCCTCGCGCACGTCGTGCGCTTCGGCGAACCGCTGAATCCCGCGGGGTACCCGCACTACTTCCTGCTGGCGTTCTCGCTGGCGCCGAGTGGTCGCCGCATCCTTCGGGACCTTCGGCGCGATCGCGATCGTCACCCTGCTCTTCAAGGCGGACATCGCGCGTGGGTATCTGGCAGTGGCGCTGCCCGTGGGCACCGTCGCGCTGGTGTTGAGCAGGTGGGCGTGGCAGGCATCGGTTGCCCGCAGACGAGCGGCCGGTGACTGCAGAACCGCGGTCATGGCGTTCGGCGAGGAAGACGCCGTGGTCGACCTGGTCACCGAATTGACGCGGAACCCGGCCGATGGTTACGACGTCGTCGGGATCGGCATACCCAACCACGGGCCGCCCCGGGGCGAGCATCTCCTCGTCGGAGGCCGTGGAATTCCCATCGTCGGTGGGGAATCCGACATGCTGGCGGCGATTCGCAGTTGCGGTGCCGACACCGT
>JAQSXQ010000660.1 GCA_029256565.1 Mycobacterium sp. | reverse complement strand
CGCCGGTGCATGACGACGCCCGCGCCGAACTGCACCTGCTCGCCGGGGGCCGAACGGCCCGCCCCGAGCCGCCACACCGCCAGTCCCACCGCCATCGCGTCGATGTCACCCATCGTGCCACCGTGCGGCGCCGTGATGGTCTCGGAACGGGCGCCGACCGGCAACGGGTGCGACAGGTCCCCGCCCTGCGCCCCGACCAACGCGCGGAAGCAGTCCATGGCCGTGCCGTCGGCCAGCGTCTGCGCCGGATCCGTCCCGTCGACCCCTGCGGCGTCGAGCATCTCCCGCGCTAGGGCCAGCGTCAGCTCCACGACGTCGTCCGGGCCGCCGCCCGCCAGCACGTCGCGACTCCGCCTCGGTCTTGAGGAACGCACCGCGTCCGACCTTCGAGTCGAGCACCAGCGCGCGGGCGCCCTCGGCGATCTTCTTGCTCATCACCGAACTGGCGATCAGCGGCAGCGACTCGGTCGTGGCGGTGACGTCGCGCAGCGCGTAGATCTTGCGGTCGGCGGGCGCGAGGTCACCCGCCGCGAACACGGCGGCGCCGATGCCCTGAAGTTGTTCGCGGATCTGGGCTTTGGAGATCTCGGCGGTGAAGCCGGCTATCGACTCGAGCTTGTCCAGCGTCCCCCCGGTGTGCCCGAGCCCGCGCCCTGCGGCCTGCGGTACCGCGGCGCCGCACGCCATCACGACGGGCACCAGCGGGATGGTGATCTTGTCCCCGACCCCGCCGGTGGAGTGCTTGTCCACCAACGCCAACGGCCGCCCGTCGCGCCGCAGATCGGTGAAGTCGAACCGCTCGCCGGAGCCGATCATGGCGGCCGTCCAGCGCGCGATCTCACCCGGCGCCATGCCGCGCAGGAAGATGGCCATCAACAGCGCCGACATCTGCTCGTCGTGCACGCGACCGTGGGTGTACCCGTCGATCACCCAGTCGATGGCCGCGTCCGACAGCACGCCACCGTCGCGCTTGGTGCGGATGACGGTGGGTGCGTCGAGGTGGGCTTGCGCCCCGGCGCGAGTGACCGGAGCATTCTCGGATGTGAACTGGGTCACTGCGATTGCCCTCCGGCGTGCACGCGTTCGATGTCGTCGGGGCCGAACGCGTCGGGCAGCAGTTCGCGCAGCGGCCGCGGGCCGTCGGGATGGGCGATCAGCATGTCGGCGCCGCCGTGCTCCAGCAGCAATTGGCGACACCGTCCGCACGGCATCAGGAGGTGCCCGGAGGCGTCCACGCACACCAGCGCGAGCAGGCGTCCGCCGCCGCCGGAATGTAGGGCCGAGACCACAGCGCACTCGGCACAGA
Source organism: Mycobacterium sp. (assembly GCA_029256565.1). Lineage (GTDB taxonomy): Bacteria > Actinomycetota > Actinomycetes > Mycobacteriales > Mycobacteriaceae > Mycobacterium. Next base: position 1,693 of record JAQSXQ010000660.1, on the reverse strand, counting down.
GACCCAGGCCATATGAGACATTCTCCACATTGCAACCGGCCACGATTCGCGCATCGCTGGTCAGAGCGGCCGCACCCACCGGAAACCGGGAGTATGGCGCATAGGCATGCCTGGACACGTCCATTGCCTTGTCGCGCAACAGATTCCAGTCGATTTCCGTCGTCACGTCAGCTCCGCAGGTCGCGCTCTGAATGCATTCCGAAAACATGGGCCGGTGGCTCGAATCACTAGCTAGGACACCCTAACTTCGCCGTTGAGAGGACTACCCCTGCCCACACGCTAGTTCTTCGGAGAGGACTATTGGGATTAGAGTCCCACCCGAGGTTTGGGCAGGTTCGCCGCCGATTGAGCAACAATCGCGCGGACCCTTTGCCCGGACGTCCACCGATGGCGTTGGAGGTCGGAAATTGAGTACAGCAACAGCCGCGGATTCGGCCATACCGGCCCCGCGATCGTCCCCACCGCGCCGCCGCACTCTCTACCGCGGCGACCCGGGCATGTGGTCGTGGGTTCTCCACCGCATCTCCGGAGCGACGATCTTCTTCTTCCTCTTCGTGCACGTGCTCGACATGGCACTGCTGCGCGTGAGCCCCGAGGCGCTCAACCAGGTCATGGAGACCTACAAGACCCCGATCATCGGCCTCATGGAGATGGGCCTGGTGGCGGCCGTGCTCTACCACGCCCTCAACGGCATCCGGATCATCCTCATCGACTTCTGGAAGGACGGTCCCCGCTACCAGCGTCAGATGCTGTGGGTCGTCGCCGGAGTCTTCATCGCCGCCCTCGTCGGCTCCCTCGGAGTGATTGGCATGCACATGGTGGAGCGTTTCCTATGAGCCCCGCAGTGGAGAACCCCTACGACCACATCACCGAGCGCGGCGGCCCCGCACCCGTGATGCAGCGGGCCTTCGACCGGCCCGCCGGGCTGGACAACCCGCGCGCCCCGCGCCGTCGCAGCGCGATGCCGAACTTCGAGAAGTACGCGTGGCTGTTCATGCGCTTCTCCGGCCTGGTGCTGGTGTTCCTGGCGCTCGGCCACCTCTACATCATGTTGATGGTCGAGAACGGCGTGTACCGCCTCGACTTCAACTTCATCGCGCAGCGCTGGGCGTCGCCGTTCTGGCAGACCTGGGACTTGGCGCTGCTCTGGTTGGCCCAGCTGCACGGCGGCAACGGCATGCGGACGATCATCGCCGACTACACCCGCAAGGACTCGACGAAGTTCTGGCTGAACACCGTGCTGCTGCTGTCGATCGTGTTCACGCTGGTGCTGGGTACTTACGTGCTGCTGACGTTCGACCCGAACATCTCGTGACAGGGCGCGCGGAACGGGCAATATCGATCTTTGGAAGAAGTCAGGTGATCTCGAAGTGATTACTGAACACCGCTACGACGTCGTGATCGTGGGTGCCGGCGGCGCAGGCATGCGCGCCGCCGTCGAGGCTGGCCCCCGCGCCCGTACGGCAGTGCTCACCAAGCTGTACCCGACGCGCAGCCACACCGGCGCCGCGCAGGGCGGCATGTGCGCCGCGCTCGCCAACGTCGAGGACGACAACTGGGAGTGGCACACCTTCGACACCGTCAAGGGCGGCGACTACCTCGCCGACCAGGACGCCGTCGAGATCATGTGCCGTGAGGCCATCGACGCCGTCTACGACCTCGAGAAGATGGGGATGCCGTTCAACCGCACCCC
>JAQSXQ010000659.1 GCA_029256565.1 Mycobacterium sp. | reverse complement strand
CAGCAGGCGATGGCGTCGCTGCTGACCACCGAGATCGTGTCGTTCGCCGCCGACGAGGGTTACGGCGACCTCAACCCCGTCCTGGTCGGCAGCGTCACCAGCCTGTACACGCAGAACGCCGGGTTCCCCGGCCAGTTCGCCCAGGCCAATCGCATCGCCCACGGCTTCGTGTTCACCGACACCGTGCAACGCGACCAGCAGTCCGGTGACCGCTGGCTCGTCGACATCGCGCCGATGCTGACCGACCCCTCCCTGCGCGAATCGCTTGGCAACCTCAACCTCGAGGTGCCCGAGACGCTCAACGTCCCCGTCACCGTGCCCGAGTCCTCGGGACTGCGGCCGGGCCAGTTGCGGCCGTTGGCGACGTGGGGTCCGGTCGTGAGCGTCGGAGCCGCGGTGCTGACGGCGGTGTTCGCGCTGCTGACGCTGGCGTCGGCTCGGTCACGCGGCAAGGCGATCGGCGCGCTCGGCGTCTCCGCGCTCGTCGTCGGGGCGGCGGGGTGGGCCGGGATCGAGGTGGGGCGGACCTACGTCGACGATGCGCTCGCCAAGACCCAGGGCGACGTCCGCGCGCTCGCCGAGACGATGTTCGGCCACGCCGTCGGCAGCCTGCACCAATGGCTCAACCTCACGCTCGCGGCGGGCGCCGCGCTGGTGCTGCTCGGCGTGTTCGTCTCGATGTTCGGCGGGATGCGCAAGCGGACGGTGAGCGAGCCGATCCGGTAGGGGCTTTCAGTCCCGATCCCTGAACGCGTTCATCAGCCGATCGCGGAAGGCAGGGTTCAGGTCCGAGTCGTCCACCTTGCCCAGCGTGGAGACGGTGGTCCGGAACTGCTGCAGGTAGTTGTCGCAGCCGTCGCATTCGAGCACGTGCGTGTCGAACCGCGACCGCGTCTCGACGTCGAGTGACCCGTCGAGATACGCGGTGACGAGTTCGACGAATTGATTGCAGTCCATTCAGCTCACGTCCCTCAGATAGTCTTCGAGCCCCTGCCGGACGGCCGCGCGACCGCGATGCAGGAGTACCCGCTGATTGGCGACGCTGACGTCGAGCAGCTCGCGGACTTCGGCCGAGTCCATGCCGAGCATGTCGCGCATCGTGACGACGACGCGTTGCCGCTCCGGCAGCTTGTCCAGTTCGCGGCGGGCCACCGCGACCAGCTCGTCGCCGAGCACCGACCCCTCCGGCGTGTCCGGGAACGGCGCGGGGGCGGCCTCGTCGCGCCAGTGGCCTTGCCATTCCTCGCCGGCCGCCCGAAAGCGGGCAGGGTCGACGGTGCCGTCGGTGAACGCCTTGACGGCCAGGTCCGAGTCGCGTTGATCCCGGACGCCGCGCGCCTTGGCGACGTTGATCAGGACGGTGAACAGCCAGGTGCGCAGCGAGGAGCGGCCCTCGAACCCGTCGATGCCCTTGAGCAGGGCGATCCACGTCTCCTGCACGACGTCCTCGGCCACGTCGTGGCTGCGCACGTAACCACGTGCGACGCGCAACATCGCGGGCGTGTGCAGATCCACCAGACACGCGAAGGCACCCTCGTCGCCGTTGCGGAGCAAGGCGATGAGGGCTGCTTCGTCGTCACCCGATCGGGGCATGGCCGGCTGATCGTAACCGTGCCGATCGCCGATCAGGCCCGTCTCAGCGCATCCACCAGCGTCCACGCCGCGATCCCGATCAGCGCGACGTCCTTGATCAGGAACTGCCCCGTCGAGGACAGGACGGGGAAGCCACCGGCCGAGGCCTCGAAGACGCCCGGCGTCGTGAACAGGAAGCTCAGCGTCGCGACGAACAAGCCGACCGCGATGGCGCTGCCCAGCGCGGACACCCGCGGCCACCACGGCGCCACCGCGATCAGGGCGGCCGTCGCGAGTTCCAGCACGCCCAGCAGCGAGGAGAACGCCGTCACCGAGAACACGTCGTAGACCCAGCTCATCAGCGGGCTGTTCGCCACCAGCGGTTCGATTCCGCGCGCTTCGTACTCGGTGAACTTCAGCAGTCCGATCCACGCGATGACGACGACGAGCCCGTAGCGGGCCAGGCCGGCGCCGACACGCGCTACCGGAGAGTTCGGCTCGATACCGGTGGTGATGTGGTCGCGGATGGTGGTCATGGCTGCTCCTCGTGCTCGTTGGTCTGTGCCTACGAACGGGAGTGCGTCGCCACCGGTCAACCGTTACACGGTGGGATCGAGCGTGCGGTGCAGGAACTCGTAGATCAGTGCGGACCGGAACGCCGTCTGCGCGTTGTCGGCCGCACCGGCGTGCCCGCCCTCCACGTTCTCGTAGTACCGGACCCGGTGTCCCGCAGCCTCGAGCGCTGCCGTCATCTTGCGGGCGTGCCCCGGATGCACCCGGTCGTCACGCGTCGACGTCGTCATCAACAGCGGGGGATAGGTGCGGTCGGCCGAGATGTTCTGATACGGCGAGTATTCGGAGATGAACGCCCAGTCGTCCGGGTCGTCGGGATCGCCGTACTCGGCCATCCAGGACGCCCCGGCCAGCAGCAGGTGGTAGCGCTTCATGTCGAGTAGCGGGACGCTGCACACCAGGGCGCCGAACAGTTCGGGGTACTTGGTGAGCATGATGCCCATCAGCAGACCGCCGTTGCTGCCGCCCTGGGCGGCGAGCTGGTCGACGGTGGTGATGCCGCGAGCCACCAGA
>JAQSXQ010000016.1 GCA_029256565.1 Mycobacterium sp. | reverse complement strand
ATGGCCGGCACCCTCGTCGAGGCGTTCCGGCTGCCGGGCGACGCCGGTCGGCACGTCAGCGCACAGGCGTGATGGCGCCTGCTCAGGGCGCTTCGGGCGTCGTCGCGGTCACGGGCGGCGTGGCGACCACGGGGGTGTCCGGTTGGGCAGACGCTCCAGGATCCACTGTCGGCTCGACCAGCGTCATCTCGGATGTCGTCACCGGACCCGGCGGGGCGGGCTCGGGTTCCTCTGCCTGGCTCGCGCCGCTGAAGCCGACTGCCACCGCGGCGGCGACGGTGGCCGTCGCTCCGGTCAGGCCCATCACCCTCTTCGTCCGAGTGCTCACCACGACCATCACTCCTTCTACTCCGGTGCGGCCGCGTGGCCGCCGTCACATGAACGGCTACCCCACAGCGGATCCAGATATGCAGACGGTTCTCGGTCGGCTCAGCCCCACTCGTGGTTCATGGCACGGGAGTCGACGTTCGACTCGGTCGGGCGATCCCGACCCTGACCGGCTCCCGACACCGCGATGAGGATCATGGCGAGCGCGGCGGTGACGGCGCCGCCCGCGAAGATCAATACGAAGGCGTGCTCTGACGGCAGGCCGGTGCCGGTGCCGGTCGCCGACCGGGCGAGCAGGACGGCCACGGCCGCTGCGGCGATCGAGCTGCCGACGGTGCGGGCGATGGCGTTGACGCCGGTGGCGACTCCGGTCTCGCCGCTGTCGACCTCGCTGACGACGAGTGCGGGCAGCGCCCCGTAGCCCAGGCTGATGTAGGCGTTGACCCAGATGCCCGCCACGATCACCTGCCAGGACTGGTCGTGTGAGATGGCGAGCCAGAGGAAGCCGATCACCCCGGTGACGGCGCCGCTGACCAGGACCAGGCGCGCGCCGAAACGGTCGATGAACCGGCCACTCAACGTGGCGGTGACGAAACCGGCGATCGCCCCCGGGAGTAGGAACACCACGCTCGCGGTCAGCACCGTCGCGCTGAACCCGTAGCCGGCCGCGTCGCGGTCGATCTGGACGAATTGCGTCAAGCCCAGGAAGCCGAAGTAGAGCCCCATGCCCACGAAGATGGTTGCCAGGTTGGTCAGGAGCACCGCTCGCCGCGACAACATCGCGATCGACACCAGGGGGTGGCGTTGTCTGCGCTCCCAGGCCCACCACGCCACCAGTACCGCGATGCCGAGCGCGGTGACGCCGAGGGTCGCCGGGGAGAGCCACCCCCACGAGTTGCCCTGGGTGATGGCGAGCAGCAGCGCCGACAGGCCGATCGCCAGACCCAGGGCGCCCAGCCAGTCGATCGTGCCCACGCCTCGCGTCGTGGCGCTCGGCACGACGGTCACGGCGAGGACGAGCACCGCGAGGGTGAAGCCCGTCGTCAGCCAGAACACCCGGTGGTATCCGGCGTCGCCGTTCATCAGCAGCCCGGTGACGACCAGACCGGTACCGCCGCCGAATCCCAGCGTTCCGGACAGCACCGCCAGTGCGCCGACGACGGCGCCTTCGGGCAGCGCGTCGCGCAGGATGGCCACGCAGATCGGATAGAGCGAGAACGAGACGCCCTGCAGTACGCGGGCCACGATGAGCAGGGCCAGCGACGAGGTGACCGCCGCCAGTATCGAACCCACCAGCACGGCGAGGAGTACGGCGAGCAGGACGTGCTTCTTGTTGTAGAGGTCTGCGAGCCGGCCGATGAGCGGCGTCGACGCCGCTGCGGCGAGCAGGTTGGCGGTGACGGCCCAGCTGACGGCGACGGTCGAGGCGTTCAGTTGCTCGGCGATGATGCCGAGGACTGGGACGACGGCGGTCTGCAATACCGCCACCGTGAGCGCCACCATGCTCAGCGCCACGACCAGGAGTCGCGGACGCGGGTACTGCTCGGCGGCGCTCGTGGGGCCCGCGCCCGCGCCGCTTTTTCGCATGCCTAATTATGTGTGCTACCGATTGCCGGAGGCGAGGCGGTCGCCGGAAGCGCCGGACGCCGCGCGTCGTGGAAGGCTCTTGGTCTGGCGGGGCTCGAGCGGTGAGGGAGACGATGGCAGGCGAGGACGCACACTTCTACCGGACGGCGGACGGCACCGGCCTTCCACACGACCCGTTCAACGCGATCGTCGGGCCGCGGCCGATCGGCTGGATCTCGACGGTGAACGCCGAAGGGACCCCCAACCTCGCGCCGTACAGCTTCTTCAACGGGTTCAACTACCGCCCGCCGGTGGTCGGCTTCGCGTCGATCGGGTGGAAGGACAGCGTCGCCAACGTCGAGGCCACGCGGAACTTCGTGTGGAATCTCGCGACCCGCGATCTGGCGACCGCCATGAACGAGACGTCCGCGTCGATCCCGTCGGGGGAGAACGAGTTCGAACGCGGGGGATTGACCGCGGTGCCGGCGTCGGTGGTCGACGCGCCGCGGGTGCTGGAGAGCCCCGTGAACTTCGAATGCGTTCTCACGCAGCTCATTCAGCTCACCGACGCCGAAGGCAACGACGTGCCGACGTGGTTGGTGCTCGGCCAGGTGGTGGCCGTGCACATCGACAAGCACCTGCTGGTCGACGGCATCTACGACACTGCGGCGCCAACGCCGATCCTGCGTGCTGGTGGACCGGCTGACTACGTGGCGGTGTCGCGCGAGGCGATGTTCAAGATGGTGCGCCCCGACGACCGTCGGTGAGGGCGAGTCGCTACCGTCCGCTGATCACCTTGATGGTTTCGAGAGTGGGATCGGCGGGGTCGGGCAGGTTCATGCCCGCTGCGAGACCGCTGCTCAGATACTCGATCACGGCGTCGTTGAGGCGCTCGCCAGGCACCACGGCAGGGATGCCAGGTGGGTAGGGCGTGATCTGCTCGGCCGCGATGCGGCCGCTGGCCTCGGCGAGGGGCACGGATTCCGTCGGCCCGAAGAAGGCGTCACGCGGTAGGTCGACCGATTCGAGTTCGATCTCCGACGGGGACGGCAACCTGAGGGGCTCGGGTGGGTCGAAGTGATTTGCCGCCCTGCGCCATGCGCTCAGCGCGTCGACCAGCCGTCCAGCGGTGTCGGCGTCGTCGGCGAAGGACAGTGTCGCCAAGATTCGCCGATGGTCGCTCATACCGACGTCGATGCGGCAGTTCTCGCGCAACCAGTCGGCGGCCTGGTAGCCCGAGGTGCCGGTTTGGGAAACGTCCATCAGGACCTGCAGCCGGTCCAAATCGTGCGATGCCTCCGCGCCGAGGAGTTCCGCGTCCATCACCTCGACGTCTGGGATGCGCTCGATCTCCGATCTGACCTGTTCCGCCAACTCCAGTGCTGCACCGAGCATTTCGTGGCCCTGCTCGACCATCTGTCTGCGCCAGCCGTCGATGGCCGAGTAGACCAGGACATTGGGGCTGGTGGTCATGAGGAGATCGGCGCAGGCTGACAGCCTGTCCTGGTCGACCAGGTCGCCCTGCAGGTGGAACACCGACCCCTGCTCGAAGCCGGCTCCCATCTTGTGGACGCTGACGACGCATACGTCGGCGCCCGCGTCCATCGCCCACGTCGGAAGGTTCTCGTGGAACGGCAAGTGGGCCCCCCAGGCCTCGTCGATGATCAACGGCTTGCCACGGCGGTGACACACCTCCGCGATTCCTTCGATGTCGGCACACGTGCCATATGGGCTCGGGCTGACGATCAACGCGCCGGCGGCATCCGGATGTCGTTCCCACGCCTCGTCCACCTGGGCGGGCGATGGCGGATGCGAGAGGTGGCGCTCGGCGTCCCAGCGCGGGCTGATCCACCGCGGCTGTACACCGGAGAAGATCAGGCCGGCAACCACCGACTTGTGGCTGTCCCGACCGAGCAACAGACCTCCGTCGCCTCCAGAGACAGCCATCATCGCGGCCTTCACCGAAAGTGAGCTGCCGCACGTCGAGAACCACGCCACGTCCGCACCCACGGCATCGGCCATCAGGTCTTCTGCATGACGGAGGTACGCATTGCTCGTCCGACGGTCGTCCAGCCCTCCACTGGCCAAGACGTCGTCCCGAAACGACTCGATGCCGAGAACCTCGAGCACGCGCGGGTCCACGCCGCGGCCCTGCCGATGACCGGGCGGGGTGAAGCCATAGCGATCCGCGGCACGGTAAGCGGCGAGAGCATCGATGAGTGGTGCAACCGACTGATCCATGCCGCCGGGTTACCCGCTCAACCCGTCATGAATGCGAACCGAGTCGAGGTTCCAAGGGCCGCCGGTCGGTGAGAACGTGGCCAGGCGCGCGCGTCGCCTACGGGCCGCCCTTCCAGTGTTCGATGCGGTTGTGGTCGGGCGTGAAGCCGTGCTTGACGCCCCAGAGCACGGCCTGGGTTCGGCTCGACGCATCGATCTTGCGGTAGATCGTGCGGATGTAGGACTTGATGGTGTTGGGACTGAGGTAGGTCAGGGTCGCCACCTCGGCATTGCTCTTGCCCTGGGTGATGAGGGCGAGGATCTCCGATTCCCGGTCGCTGAGTCCCTCGCCGCGCCCCGGCCAGTCGAGTCCGACTGCGCTGCGGGCCCGCGGGGGGACGTCGCTGATGACCTTCTCCCCGGCATGCACGGCCTCGAGTGCCGTGACCAACTCGCGGGCAGGCAGCGTCTTCGACAGGTATCCGTGCGCACCCTTGTCCTGGGCACTGGCGATGAGGTCGGGGTGAAAGTTCCACGTGTACACGACGACTCGTCGGGCCCGAGGGTTCGCGACCAGGGCGGCGATCTCGTCGTGGTCGGCTTCGGGTTGGGCGAAGGAGTCGTACAGCACGATGTCGACGGAGTCGTCGAGGCTCATGTTGGCGTCGATCTCCGCGACGACGACCCGGTCGCGGTACCGGTCGAACATGTTGGCCACGCCCATGAGCACGACGTCGTAGTCGTCGACGAGGGCGACGGTGATGGGGGAGTTCGGCGGCGGTGCCATGGGTCCAGATTACCTACCTAAGGGTGTACCGGTACCCCCCTTAGGGGTGATGAGCTGGCTCTCATGTCGAGCAACCGCTCGATCCACTCGATCGCAGCGCGTTGTCAGCGCTGAACAGAAAGGCTCGCAGCCATGATCGGACTCATCGTCACCATCCTCGTCGTCGGGCTCATCGCGGGCGCCCTTGCGCGTCTGCTGGTTCCGGGCAAGCAGAACTTGTCGATCCCCATGACCATCGTGCTCGGCGTCGTCGGGTCGTTCGTCGGCGGATTCCTCGGCTTCCTCATCTTCGGCAAGGACAGCGCGCAGGGATTCCTCCAGCCGGCCGGCATCATCGGCTCGGTCATCGGTGCCGTCATCGTGCTGGTGATCTGGCTCAAGGTCGGCGGCCGTAACTCGGTTCGCTCCAGGTAGCTCGGCCCCCGTGCGGCGGAGGTCCACTTCTGCGCCAGAGTGGATCTCCGCCGTCACCGACTCGAACGGAGAAGGCCATGAACTGTCAAGAAGAGGAAACGACTGCGACCGGTGTCGGACTCACCGAGAGCTGGTTCGGAGACGTCGCAGTGGTAAGTGTCTCGGGGGAGTTGGACATGCTGACCACGCCCGAACTCGTCAGAGCGATCGAGGCTGCCGCACGCAAAGAGCCGTCGGCGCTCGTCGTCGACCTGTCCGCGGTCCAGTTCCTGGCATCGGCGGGGATGAGCACGCTGATCACCGCGCACGAGAACGTCACGCCGCGAGCGAGGTTCGCCGTGGTGGCCGATGGGCCTGCCACGAGTCGACCCATGCGACTCGTGGGATTAGACCAGATCTTCGACGTGTATCGGACCCTCGATGACGCGCTCGCGGATGTCGCGTGACGGCTTGTCTCGACCAGTTACCGACGAATTCCTTTGCAGCCGAATCACAGTCGACGATGCACTGATCTACAGCCAATCTCCACGCAATCTTCATGCAATGAGCAGCCCGGCGGTACAACATCGACGAGGGGAGACACCCACCACCGAGCGAATCGAGAGCACGAATAATGACAGCGAGCCCCTTTCCCGTCACCGTCCGGCATCCCGGTTCCGACGAGGATTCACAGCATCGCCACGAATCACTGACTGCTGCCTTGCGATTGGCCGATGAACTCTCAGACGAGTTCGTCGTGGATTCCGCGCGCCGGGAGCGAGACGGCGCGACGCTGCTGCCGTTGCTCCGGCGGATCGAGGAGTCGGGACTCCTCGCCGTCACGGTTCCCGTCGAGCATGGCGGGCTCGGAGCACCGCCGTCGACGCGGGTCGAGATCATGCGCCGGCTCGCACGAGCGGACAGCTCGATCGGCCAATCGCTGTTGCCGCACTTCGTCGCCACCGAGGCCATTTCGGCGCTAGGTCGGAATGCGCCCGCACCAGAGATCTACGCCGACGTGATGGCCGGTGGCCGGTTGGGCAATGCGGCTGCCGAGCGGGGCACGAAGTCGACCCTGGATCTGCGGACCACCATCAGGCAGGGGAGCGACGGCACCTGGGTGATCGATGGCACCAAGTACTACGCCACCGGCACGCTCGGCGCGACGTGGATCGCGGTCGTCGCCGTCGTCGACGACGGCACTGGGCAGGCGGGCACCGAGACGGCGATCGTGTTCGTTCGCCCGGATCAACCCGGCGTGGAGCTGGACCTTGGGCGATGGGCTGCGTTCGGCCAGCGCGGGACGGCGAGCGGTGAAGTCCGGCTCCGCCACGTCGTGGTGGAGAACCAATACGTGTTGCGCCAGGGCCCGCCGCCGGAGGTATCCGCCGAAGGGCCGACCGACCTGACGGGTACCTACGATCAGGCGCTGCACACCGCCATCGACGTCGGCATCGCCCGCGCCGCGCTGGAAGACGGCGCGACGTTCGTCAATACGCGGTCCAGGCCATGGCAGGAGGCCGTGATGGCCGGAATCGAGCACGCGAACCTGGAGCCGCACGTGGTCCGTCGCTTCGGTGAACTGACGGCTCGGCTGTGGGCCATGGAGGCGCTCTTGAACCGCGGGACGGCGCTCCTGGACGACGGCTTCGCGAAACCGTCTGCGGCGGTCGCCGCCGAGGCGACCTTCACCGTCGCGGCCGCCAAGGCGCTGGCGCAGGAGTTCGCCGTCGAGATCGCAAGCGGCATATTCGAACTGACCGGCACGTCGGGCACCGACGCCGACGCGAATCTGGATCGGCACTGGCGCAATGTGCGAACGCATTCGCTCCACGATCCGGCCCGATGGAAGTACGTGCATCTGGGCAACCACGTGCTGCGTGGTACCCAAGCGCCACGGTTGAGCCTGTACTACTGAGCCTCCTCTCGATCCTGAGTATAGTGAGCAGTACCTAGATTGAACCCGCCTGTCGGTGGAGGGGAGTAGTTCTGTGAGCGAGCCGAACAGCGTCGTCGATCACCCGTCGCGACGGCTGGTGATCGCGTTGCCGATGTCGTACGACGAGGCACGTGGCCGGTACGAGTCCGTCGTACCGGTATACGAGGCGGAGGCGTTCGCCCACGCGCGATCGTGGGACGACACGCTGGCCATCGCCGACGTTCAGGCGCCGCACGGGTTCATGCTCTACGCGCGGTTCGACGTAGCGCCGATGCTGGCCGGCTCGCCGTCTGCCGGGCGCGCCACGGAATACCTGATGGGCAACCACACGATCGCCGAGACCATGTTTCGCCACGATCCGCGCGTCATGCTGCACGCGCCCTTGCGCACGGTGATCTGCGAGGACGCCGACGGTGGCGCGCGGTTCGTGGTGGACCAGCCCAGCCTGCAGTTCGGTTCCTTCGGGAAGCCCGAGATTGCCGCGGTAGGGCGACACCTCGATGAACTGCTCGGAGGGATCATCGGGTTGCTCGGCGCGGAGGTGCCGGCGGAACTCGAAGGCGGCGGGTAGGAAGCGCTGTCCGATCCGACGACGCGGGCGCTCGGCTGTGTCGCGCACGGGTCGGCCCGCGGCCGTCATCAAGTGATGACGCACTGAGTCGAGCGCGAGCCGTTACTCCAGTCGTTTCTCCTCGACTGTGTCCTCGGTCTTTTCGTCGGCGGCGTGGCGTCCGCGCGTTCCGGCCAGCGCGAGTTCGCGGGTCCGCCGGTCCGGGCGCTGGCGCACGTTCAGGGGCCACCAGAACCATCGGCCCAGCAGCGCCGCAATCGATGGGGTCATGAACGAGCGGATCACCAGGGTGTCGACGAGCAGGCCGAGACCGATGGTCGTGCCCACCTGAGCCATCACCTTCAGATCGCTGATCGCGAACGACATCATGGTGAAGGCGAACACCAGACCTGCGGAGGTCACGACGCTGCCACTGCCCGCGATGGACCGGATGATGCCGGTGTTCAACCCGGCGTCGCGTTCCTCCTTGAACCTCGAGACGAGCAGCAGGTTGTAGTCCGACCCCACCGCGAGCAGGATGATGACCGACATGGCCAGCACCAACCAGTGCAGCTCCAGGCCGATGATGTGCTGCCACAACAGGACTGATAGCCCGAACGACGCGGCCAGCGACAGCACCACGGTGCCGACGATCACCAGCGAGGCAATTGCCGCCCGGGTGATGATCAGCATGATGATGAAGATCAGGCAGATCGCCGAGACTGCAGCGATGACGAGGTCGTAGTTGGAGCCGTCGCGCATGTCCTTGTACGTGGCGGCAGTACCGCCCAGGTAGATCTTCGACGTCTCGAGTGGGGTTCCCTTGATGGCCTCGAACGCGGCGTCCTTGATCTGGTCGATGTGCGAGATGCCCTCTGGCGTCGCGGGATCACCCTGATGGGAGATGATGAATCGCACCGCTTTTCCGTCGGGCGAGACGAACTGCTTGAGGCCCCTCTTGAAGTCGGGGTTGTCGAACACCTCGGGTGGTAGGTAGAACGAGTCGTCGATCTTGGATTCGTCGAAGGCCCTGCCGATCGCGTTCGGGTCGGACTGCTGCCTGTCCTGCAGACTCTGCTGACCCTCCTGCGTCGCGTAGTTGGTCATGATCTGGTCGCGATTGCGCTCCTGAGTGGCGATCTGCGGTGGCAGCAGCGCGAGCAGCTTGGGTTGCAGGGCGTTGATCTTGTCGAGGCTCGCCGTCGTCTCCCCGAGCAGCCCTGACAGTTCGTTGATGCCGTCCAGCGCGTCGAACAGCGATCGCAGCGTCCAGCAGACGGGTATGTCGTAGCAGTGCGGTTCCCAATAGAAGTAGTTCCTGATGGGCCGGAAGAAGTCGTCGAAGTTGGCGATCTTGTCGCGCAAATCGTTGGTCACTGCCACCGTTTGCTTCAGCAGATCGCTCTGTTCCTGCTGCGCAGAGGCGCTTTGGGACTGCAGCGTCAACTGCTGGCGAAGGATGTCGATGGAATTGGAGATGTCCGCCGCCTGCGTCAGGAGGTCGGCCGTCCGCTGCTGGGCGTAGGACTGGCCGAGTTTCTGATTCACGCCCTGCTGGCCGACGATGTAGGGGATGGAGCTGCCCTCGATCGGCGTTCCCAGCGGCCGGGTGATGGTCTGCACCCTCGCGATTCCTGGAAGGTGGAACACGTCCTTGGCGACTCTGTCGACGATGAGCATGTCCGTGGAGTTGCGCAGATCGCGGTCGGCAACGAGCATCAAGACTTCGGGATTGAGCCGTGCCTGCGGAAAGTGCTTGGCCGCGGCGGCGTACCCGATGTTCGCCTCCACGTCGGCGGGGAGGTACTTCTTGTCGTCGTAACTGGTGGCGTAGGACGGAAGCGCGAGCAGGCCGACCAGGGTCACCGCGATCGACGCCAGCAGAATCGGCCCCGGCCACCGCACTACCGCCGTACCGATGCGCCGCCAGCCCCTATTGTTCGTCGCCCGTTTCGGTTCCAACAGGCCGAAGCGGGAGGCGACGGTCATCAGCGCCGGCGCCAGCGTCAGCGCTGCGATCGTCACCACGAACATTCCGATGGCGAGCGGAATGCCGAGGGTCTGGAAGTAGGGGAGTCGGGTGAAGTGCAGGCACAGTGTCGCGCCGGCGATCGTCAAACCGGATCCCATGATGACGTGGGCAGTGCCGTGGTACATGACGTAGAACGCGTCTTCGCGACTGTCGCCGAGGTTGCGCGCCTCGTGGTACCGGCCGACCAGGAAGATCGCGTAGTCGGTGGCTGCCGCAATCGCCAACAGCGTCAACAGATTCACCGCGAACGTCGACAACTCGATGATGTGGTGATAACCCAGGAACGCCACCACACCGCGTGCCACGGCCAGTTCGAGCACCACCGTCAACAGCACGATGAGCACCGTCACGATGGAGCGGTAGACGAGCAGCAGCATGGTCACGATGACCACGAAGGTCAACGCCGTCACGAGTTGAAGACTCTCGTCGCCGGCGTGCTGCTGGTCGGAGTTCAGCGGTCCGGCGCCGGTGACGTAGACCTTGAGCCCCGGTGGCGGCGGGTGGTCGGCGACGATGTCGCGCACCGCCTCCACGGACTCGTTAGCCAACGTCTCACCCTGATTGCCGGCGATGTAGAGCTGTACGTAGGCGGACAGGTTGTCTGCACTCTGCGAGCCGGAGGACGTCAGCGGATCGCCCCACAGATCCTGGATGTGTTGGATGTGGGTCGTGTCCTTGCGCAAGTCTGCGATCAGGCCGTCGTAGTACTCGTGATCCTGGGCGCCAAGGGGTTTGTCGCTTTCCAGGACGATCATCGCCGAGCTGTTGGAGTCGTACTCCTCGAACAGTTTGCCCGCCAACTGGGTGGCCTGCAGCGAGGGCGCGTCGTTGGGCGTCAACGACGTGGAGTTGGCTGCTCCCACGACCTCCAGCTGCGGTACCACCACGTTGACGACCGCGGTGAGTGCGAGCCATCCCAGTAGCACCGGCACGCAGAACAGACGCAGGAAGCGAGGAACGCGGGCGCGTCGGCCCGTCTTCAACTCGGTCATGCCGACTTCACCAAGCACGACACCTGGGCGTTGACCCCAGACGACGATTGCTCGTCTCGGACTTCGTCGTCGACCACCACGCGGCAGCCGATGCTGTCACCGTCGCCCTGGGCGATGATCGTGGCGCTCGCCGACGGCTTGGTGGTCCGCAGCGTGATCGTCCACGGTAGGGATGCGTCATCGACCCGTTGCGGCGTGGCATCGAGGTCGAGGTAGTTGATGGTCGCCACGGCGCCTGCCATTCCGAAGATCTCGTAGGTCACGACCTTGGGGTTGAACGGTTCGGCGTCATCGGCCAGACCTGCCCCTGGACGGGTTATCTCGTTGTCGGACCCGAAGAGGCCGTGCATTCGGTACACCAGGGCCCCGGCGAGCACGACCACCACCACGATGAGCAGCGGTATCCAGGCCCGCTTGACGATCCCGACCATCTGGGCCCCTTCTGTTCGACCGCCCACCACGAGGTGGCCGAGTCGTTCCGCAGGCGCCACAGCAGAGCCGCACGGGTTTGTTGATTAGCTGAGCGAACTTTAAGGCGTGGATCCACGTTCGGCAAGCCAAACGGCTAACTTGAACAAGTCGATCGTCTGGAAGTCGATCGTGCGCCGACGACGCGGGCTAACCTCGTTGCGGAAACCCGGAGGAGGCGAACGACGTGGCAAGACCGGCAGCACCGCGAGGCTTGGCCCGCGGCCGAGTCTTGGAGGCCGCCCTCGCCCTGTTCGCAGAGCATGGAGTGCACGGCACGTCGCTGCAGATGATCGCCGACCGCGTGGGAGTCGGCAAGGCAGCCGTGTACTACCAATTCCGGTCCAAGGAAGACATCGTCCTGGAGGCCATTCGGCCCACCATCGAGGAGATGGCCCGGGTGATCAGGACCGCCGGAGCGCTGCCCGATCCCGAGCAGCGTCGCGTCGTCGCCGTGAGCGGGATGGTCGAGATGCTGGTGCGAAACCGGGAGCTGGCCGTCATCTTCCATGGGGACCCGGCCATCGACCAGATCATGAACGACGAGCCCGATTTCAAGGCCGTGTCCGATGGACTCCGCGAGATAGTCGAAGGGCCCGAACGGAACACTGCCGAGCGGATCAACTGTTCGGTGTTTCTGTCCGGGATAGGCAGAGCAGCCGCCGACCCGGAGTTGGCCGACATCGACGACGACGAGCTGCATCGAGCGCTGCTGGAGCTGTCCGGCCGGATTCTCGCACCTGCTGCCAAACACGCCTCACGCTGACGGGCACGCCTGCGCACGCCGCCATCATCAGCTGTCGACTACGCGGCGGGGCGCGTGGCTCGCGGATAGCCCCGTTCCCGTCCCTGCTCGACGAGCAGGCGCCGCAGGGCACGTCGCCCCCGATGTAGTCGCGACATGACGGTTCCCACCGGGATGTCCAGGAGCAGTGCGACTTCGGCGTACCGGTAGCCCTCGACGTCGACGTAGAAGACCGCCATGCGCTGCCCCTCGGGCAGCGAGCCGAGTGCGGCCCTGACGTGGTTGTCGCCCAGCGTTTCGAGGGCCGCCAGTTCGGCAGAAGCCGACGCAACGGACGATTGCCGCACCCCCGGGC
>JAQSXQ010000658.1 GCA_029256565.1 Mycobacterium sp. | reverse complement strand
GACCAGCGCGCCCAGTTCGAGCGACACGTTGTCCGGCAGGCGGTGCAGCATGTCGGTCGGGACGACGGTGTACTCGGCCATGCCGCCGTCGGACATCAGGCCGTGGAAACCGATCTGGGCGCAGATGTTGTAGTTGCCCGCCCGGCAGGCGGGGCAGTGCCCGCAGCGGTACAGCGGCATGATCGCCACCCGGTCACCCTCGGCCCAGTCGGTGACGCCGGATCCGACCGCGGTGATCGTCCCGGAGAACTCGTGGCCCATCGTCAGAGGCAGCTGCTGTCCGGTGA
Source organism: Mycobacterium sp. (assembly GCA_029256565.1). Lineage (GTDB taxonomy): Bacteria > Actinomycetota > Actinomycetes > Mycobacteriales > Mycobacteriaceae > Mycobacterium. The sequence goes on along the minus strand of JAQSXQ010000658.1, from coordinate 2,374 downwards.
GCGGGTGCGGCTCGGTGGGCACGAAGATCGGGCCCGCGTAGTACTCGTGCAGGTCGGTGCCGCAGATCCCGTTGAACCCGACCCGGACCTTGACGGTGCCCGCCGTGGGTTCGGGTTCGGGCACGTCCTCGACCTCGAGCTTGTTCGGTCCGTAGTACACAGCTGCTCTCATGCCGTCGTTTCTATGTGACCTGGCGCACAGGCGTAAGAGTTGCAGGGGGTTGCAGCCCTTGTGGAGGTCGGCGTCCACGGTGTGTCCTGGCTCACATGACATCAACGCTCGAGACCACCACCGACCTCACGCCGCAGGAGCGCGTCGACTCCTGGCTGCGCGACTTCGAACTGGCCCTGGCGTCGCGCGACGTCGAACGTGCCGCGGCCAAGTTCGCCCTCGACTCCTACTGGCGCGACCTGGTGTCCTTCACCTGGAACCTCAAGACCGTCGAGGGCCGCGACGCGATCGCCGACCTGATCGCCGAGCGCGGGGCGACCACCGATGCGACGAACTTCCGCACCCGCGAACCCGCCACCGACGACGGCGACGGGGTCACGTCGGCATTCATCGAGTTCGACACCGCCGTCGGCCGCGGCACCGGACACCTGCGGCTCAAGGGCGACGAGGCGTGGACCTTCCTGACCGCGCTTCAGGAACTCAAGGGCCACGAGGAACGCAAGGGCGCGTCTCGCGTGCTCGGCGCGGTGCACGGCAGTGACGAAGACACCCGGTCGTGGGCACAGAAGCGCGAGGACGAACTCGCCGCGCTTGGCTACGCCGACCAGCCCTACGTCGTCGTCGTGGGCGGCGGTCAGGGCGGCATCGCGCTTGGCGCGCGACTGCGGCAACTCGGCGTGCCCGCGATCGTCCTCGACCGCCACGAACGGCCCGGCGACCAGTGGCGCAACCGCTACAAGTCGCTGTGCCTGCACGATCCGGTCTGGTACGACCACCTGCCCTACCTGCCGTTCCCGCAGAACTGGCCGGTGTTCGCGCCCAAGGACAAGATCGGCGACTGGCTCGAGTTCTACACCCGCGTCATGGAGGTGCCGTACTGGTCGAAGACGTCGTGCCTGTCGGCGTCCTATGACGAGGCCGAGAAGCGCTGGACCGTCGAGGTGGACCGCGACGGCGAACGCGTGACCCTGCGACCCCAGCACCTCGTGCTGGCCACCGGCATGTCGGGAAAGCCCAACGTCCCAACGCTTCCCGGCCAGGACGTCTTCCGCGGCGATCAGCACCACTCGAGCGCCCACCCCGGGCCGGACGGCTACGTCGGCAAGCGCGCGGTGGTGATCGGCTCGAACAACTCGGCCCACGACATCTGCAAGGCGTTGGTGGAGAACGGCATCGACACCACGATGGTGCAACGGTCCTCGACGCACATCGTGAAGTCCGACTCGCTGATGGAACTCGGCCTCGGCGACCTCTACTCCGAACGCGCCGTCGAGGCGGGCATGACCACCGAGAAGGCCGATCTGACGTTCGCGTCGCTGCCGTACCGGATCATGCACGAGTTCCAGACCCCGATCTACGACGCGATCCGGGAGCGGGACAAGGACTTCTACGACCGGCTGACCGCCGCCGGCTTCGACCTCGACTGGGGTGACGACGGGTCGGGCCTGTTCATGAAGTACCTGCGCCGCGGGTCGGGCTACTACATCGACGTCGGTGCTTCCGACCTGATCGCCGACGGCACCATCAAGCTCGCCCACGGCCAGGTCGACCACCTGACCGAGGATGCCGTAGTGCTCGCCGACGGCACGGTGCTGCCGGCCGACGTCGTCGTCTACGCCACCGGCTACGGCTCGATGAACGGCTGGGCCGCCGACCTCATCGGTCAGGACGTCGCCGACAAGGTCGGCAAGGTCTGGGGACTGGGGTCGGGCACCACGAAGGATCCCGGGCCGTGGGAGGGCGAGCAGCGCAACATGTGGAAGCCCACGCAGCAGGAGAACCTGTGGTTCCACGGCGGCAACCTGCACCAGTCCCGGCACTACTCGCTGTACCTCGCGCTGCAGCTCAAGGCCCGCCACGAGGGCATCCCCACACCCGTCTACGGGCTGCAGGAGGTGCACCACCTCAGCTGACTGCGTGATTTCGGCGCGCTCGTCCGCGGTCAGCGCGGTGCGGTCAACGCGGGTGAGCGCGCCGAAATCCCGGGTTCAGAGCCGCTCGACGGCGTCCTTCGCCTCCTTGAGCCCCATGCCGGTCTGCTCGCGCAGCAGCTTGATGGCCTCGAGCTTCTTGCCCGCGGTCACCAGCGCGCGCACCTCGGCACTGACCCACCCGTCGTGGAACTCCCCCACCGGCGTGGGCACCGTGCGGTCGATGCCGGCGTGCGAGAGTGCGCGTTCGAGCGCCACGACCCGCTGTTCG
>JAQSXQ010000657.1 GCA_029256565.1 Mycobacterium sp. | reverse complement strand
GCTCCCGGCGCCACCACCGCCTCGGTGACCGTCGCGCTATGGCGGGCAGCGCTGCGTGCGGCGGAGGCCCGGATCGACGACCGGTTCATGGTCCTGATGAACTGCAGGCGCTACCTCGCGCCCGAGTTCCAGCAGTCACAGGGCAACTTCGCGGTGGCCATGCCGATGCGCCTGCCGTTGTCCGCCTCCCCCGCGGAGATCGCCGCCCTGGTGCGCCGCGTCTACGACTCCGGGTGGCCGCTCGTGGTCCTGCTGATGGCCGAGGCCAAGTCGCTGATCGGCAGGGGCGAGACTGGTCTACCGTCGTCGACCTACGACGCGTCCGGCCGAATTCGCCTGTCCGTCAGTGACCTCGGCCGCCTCTCGACCTTCGACCACGTGACGTGGGCGCCCGGCGAACGGCCTCCCCAACTGGCCGCGTACCTGGAGCCCGACGGACCGGATGCGGTCACCCTCCTCATCAGTGAACTCGCAGGCGGGCGCACCTTCACCGCGACGTTCTGCAGCGCAGTCGTCGAGCCCGATCTCGTCGACGCGGCGCTGACCCGGATGTGCAGTGATCCGTTGGGCACACTGCTGGCCGCCAAGCACTGACGTGACCGGCCACACGGGCAGGCGCCACGGCCGGTCGGTGACCGCGCTGCTGCTCGCGCTGGCGCTGGCACTGTCGGGCTGCGCCTCCGAGCCGTCACCCGACACCACGCCGTCAGCCGCGCCGATCGGGGCACGCGGAACCCTGCTCGGCGAACCGAGCCCGCTCCCCGTCTTTCCCGCACTGGACCGGTTGTCGCAGCGCGCCATGAAGGTTCGCTACCAATCCACGTCGGGGATCGACGGGTCTGCCGCGACGGTGTCGGGCGTCGTGTTCGTGCCCAATGGCGATCCCCCCGAAGGCGGCTGGCCGGTGGCCTCGATAGGTCATCCGACGGCCGGGCTCGGCAGCAGCTGCGCACCGTCGGCCTACCCCGGGTTGATGGGCAACGCGGGCACCGTCGCGGCGTTCCTGACGTACGGCTTCCTGGTCACCATGTCGGACTATCAAGGCTTGGGCACCCCCGGTCCGCATCCCTACCTCGAACCGAAGTCGGCCGCCTACAACGTGATCGACGCGGTGCGGGCCGCACGGGAGGTCGTACCCGAGGCATCGACCTCGTGGGTGGGATACGGCGTCTCCCAAGGCGGCCAGGCGGTATGGGCGGCCAACGAGCTGGCCACCGAATACGGCTCGGGCCTGAACCTGGTCGGCTCGATCAGCGTCGCGGCGCCCACCGACCTGCGGCCGCTGGTCGATGCGATGGTCGACGGCACGCTCACCGTCGAGCAGCGCGTGCTGATACCGAGCATTCTGCGGGGGCTTCAGGCTGCTCACCCCGAACTGCGCATCGAGGACTACCTGCACGGCACCATGCTCGAACGGATCGGCGCATTCGCCGGATGCGAGAACGAGAACTCCGAGGTGAAGGGTTTGATCGCTCAGGCAGCGCCGACGGGTGACTTCACCCCGTCCAGTCAGGAGGCGGCCGACACGCTGCGGCGGATCCTCGGTGACGACGCGCTGCCCCGGCGGCGGGCGAGCGCGCCGATGCTGGTGGCCTACGGCGACGAGGATCGGGTGGTGCTGCCCGCGTGGACCGCGGCGGCCGTCGCGCGCGCCTGCGGGATGGGCGACGTCGTCGACGCGGTGGTGGCGCCGGGCCAGGGCCACGGTCAGTTGGATCTCGGCGCCGTGCCTGCTGAGTGGACCAGGGCGAGGTTCGCCGGCCTGCCTCCGACGACCACCTGCCCGCCACCATGACGTGACACTTTCCACCGGCCATGTAAGGCAATCCTTGGTCGACACTCTAATGTGACGGTGAACAGTGCCCGCGATCTTCGAGGATGGTCTTCAGTGAGTGGTGAACAAGCCGGACTCCGTCTACTCGTCGTCGGAGCCTCGTCGGGAATCGGGCATGCCGTTGCGACCAGCGCGGCATCTCTGGGCGCCAAGGTGGCAGTCGCCGCGCGGCGAATGGACCTGCTCAACGAACTCGCGGCGGCGATCGGCGGGTTCGCATTCGAACTGGACGTGGCCGACTCCGCCTCGGTCGGTCCGGTCGTCGATGCGGCGGCCGACGCGCTCGGCGGGCTCGACGCCGTGGTGTTCACCAGCACCGTCATCCCGTTCGCCCACATCGAGGACACCGACGTCGTGACGTGGATGCACGCGTTCAGCGTCAACACCGTCGGTGCCAACAACGTGCTGCGCGCGGCGTTGCCCCACCTGTCGGAGGACGGCGTCGTGCTGGTCGCCTCCAACAACGACGTCGGCCGGCCCAGGGCGGGCGTCGCGGCCTACGGTGCGAGCAAGGCTGCTCTCGACGAGATCCTGCTCGCCTGGCGCAACGAGCATCCCGAGCTGTCCATCGTGCGCGTCGGGATCGGCCCCACGCAGGACACCGAGATCCTCCGCGGCGCCGACCGGGAACTGCTGTCCCAGTTGATGAAGTCGTGGGTGGAGCACGGTCAACTACCCGAGCAGATGTCGCAGTTGCAGGACGTGGCGAACACGCTGGTGTCGCTGGTGATGGCCGCCGTGGCGAACCCCAGCGTCGTGCCGGAGGTCGTGCAATTGGCACCGCGCATCCGTCGGGGCGTCAAGCGCCCGTAGCGTCCCCCAGCTGCCCGACGTGGTAG
>JAQSXQ010000656.1 GCA_029256565.1 Mycobacterium sp. | reverse complement strand
CTCGGTGATCAGCGGGCGCCGCCCGGAGGCGGACCCGTCGAACAGCATCGTGGGGTGGAACTGCACGAACTCGAGGTCGCTGACGGCCACCCCGGCCCAGAGGGCAAGGGCCACACCGTCGCCGGTCGAGCCGTCGGGGTTGGTGGTCGCGGGGTACAGGTGGCCAAGCCCTCCGGTCGCGAGTATCACCGACGGAGCGTGAATCACGCCGAGGCCGTCGTCGTTGTGGACCAGGACGCCGGTCACCGCGCCGTCGCGGTGCAAAATCTGCTGAGCCACGTGGTTCCGACGGACGTCGAGCATGGCCGAGGCGCGGTCCAGCGCGCGTTGCACCTCGGCTCCGGTGGCGTCACCGCCCGCGTGCACGATCCGCCGGCGGGAGTGGCCCCCCTCGCGGGTCAGCGCCCAGCGTCCGCGCCCGTCCTCGTCGAATCTCGCACCGTCGGAGACCAAGTCGGCCACGGCGGCGTAGCCGTCGGCCACGATCGAGGTGACCGCCGCAGGATCGCAGAGACCGCCGCCCGCGGCCAGGGTGTCGGCCACGTGGGCCTCGACCGAGTCGTCGGTGCGCGGCACCACCACGGCGATGCCGCCCTGGGCGTAGAACGTCGCGGTGTCGCCGGCCTTGCCCAGCACGACGACCCGGGCGCCACGCCGATGCGCCGAGAGCGCGGCAGCCAGCCCAGCGACGCCGGTGCCGACGACGACGACGTCGGCCCGCTGCTGCCAGAAGCCGGCCCCGCCGCAGGCGCCCCTGGAAGTCATTCTCCGCCGCCGGGTTGCCCGATCTGGATCATGCGCTGCACGCTGCGTCGAGCCGCGGCTGCGACATCCAGGTCGACGTGGACCTCGTCGGCGCCCTCGATCAGGCAGCGCAGCAGCGCTGCGGGCGTGATCATCTTCATGTACCCGCACGACGCGCGGTCGTTGACGGCGAGGAACTCGACATCGGGTGCGGCACGGCGCAACTGGTGCAGCATGCCGACCTCGGTGGCCACCAGCACCTGCCGGGCGCGCGTCTCACGGGCGGCGTCGAGCATGCCGCCGGTGGACAGGATCTTGACCCGGTCGTCGGGCACCGCGCCCTCGCCCGCGAGGTAGAGCGCGGAGGTCGCACACCCGCATTCGGGGTGGACGAACAGCTCGGCGTCGGGGTGGCTGCGGGCCTGGGCGGCCAGCTCCTCGCCGTTGATGCCTGCGTGGACGTGGCACTCACCGGCCCAGACGTGCAGGTTCTTGCGGCCGGTCACGCGGCGGACGTGCGCACCGAGGAACTGGTCGGGGCAGAACAGCACGTCGCGATCCTCGGGGATGGAGGCGACCACCTCGACGGCGTTCGACGAGGTGCAGCACACGTCGGTGAGCGCCTTGACCGCCGCGGTGGTGTTCACGTACGAGACGACGACGGCGTCGGGATACTCGTCCTTCCATGCCCGCAGGTCGTCGGCGGTGATGGAGTCGGCCAGAGAGCAACCGGCCCGCTGGTCGGGGATCAGGACCGTCTTGTCGGGGCTGAGGATCTTGGCGGTCTCGGCCATGAAGTGCACGCCGCAGAACACGATGGTGTCCTCCGACGCCTCGGCCGCGATGCGCGACAGCGCCAGCGAGTCACCCACGTGATCGGCGATGTCCTGGATGGCGGGCAGCTGATAGTTGTGCGCGAGCAGTGTCGCGTTGCGCTCCTCGACGAGGCGGCGGATCTCGCCTGCCCACTCCTCGTCGGCGACGACGCCGCCGTAACCGGCGGGTCCGTTGGTGATCCGTGCGGCCCAGCCGCCCCGTGAACCTGCCGCGAGGTCGAGAACCGTCATGGCCGTCTCCTTTGACTCAAGAGGTTTTCGACTTATGATCGAAAACATGGCTCATGTTAGCACTTCGCACGAAGTCCTCGCCGTCGTGTTTCAAGTGCGCCAACTCGACACGCGAAATCCGCAGCTCAGCGTGCTGCTGTGGGAACGCGCCATGGAGCCGCAGCGCGGCGCATGGGCGCTGCCCGGCGGTCAACTACGCGACGACGAGGACATGTTCACCTCGGTGCGCAGGCAACTGGCCGAGAAGGTGGACCTGCAGGAGATCGCCCACCTGGAACAACTCGCCGTGTTCAGCGACCCCGGCCGCGTTCCGCACGCCGTGTTCGGCTCGCGGGTGATCGCCTCGACCTTCCTCGGCCTGGTGCCCTCCCCCGCCACGCCGGAACTGCCGTCCGACACCCGCTGGCATCCGGTCGACGCCCTGCCGCCACTGGCGTTCGACCATCAGACCATGATCACCAACGCCCATACCCGGCTCATCGCCAAGCTCTCCTATACGAACGTCGGATTCGCGCTGGCGCCAAGGGAATTCGCGCTGTCGACCCTGCGGGACGTCTACGGCGCTGCGCTGGGCTATCAGGTGGACGCCACCAACCTGCAACGGGTCCTGGTCCGTCTTTAAGGGATCCGTGAGAGACTGGCCGGATGGATTTTGGCAACGCAGCCGAGGCAACCGGTGCGGAGTGGATCGGCCAGGTCCCTCACCAGGACCTTCAGCCGCACGAGCGGCCGCTGCTGCCCGAGCGTGATCCGTTCTACCAACCACCGGACGGCTTCGAGCACGCCCGTCCGGGCACCGTGCTCCGATCGAGGGACGTGTCGCTGGCCTTCATGGGCGTGGTGCGTCAGAAGCTGACTGCGACACAGCTGCTCTACCGCACCACCGACATGAACGGCAATCCGGACTCGACCGTCACCACGGTGCTGGTTCCCACCGAGCGGGACACCGTCCGACCCTGCCCGATCGTGTCCTACCAGTGCGCCATCGACGCCATCGCCGGCCGGTGCTTCCCGTCCTACGCGCTGCGACGCGGCGCCAGGGCCGTGGGCGCCCTCGCCCAGTTCGAGTTCCTGCTCATCTCCGCCGCGCTGGCCGAGGGGTGGGCGGTCTCGGTACCCGACCACGAGGGGTCCGACGGCATCTGGGGCGCCCCCCGCGAGCCCGGCTACCACATCCTCGACGGCGTGCGCGCCGCACTGAACACCGAGTCGCTGCGGCTGTCGCACGAGGCGCCGGTCGGCCTGTGGGGCTATTCCGGCGGCGGACTCGCCACGGCGTGGGCGTCGGAGGTCTACGCCGACTACGCACCGGAACTCAACGTCGTGGGCGCCGT
>JAQSXQ010000655.1 GCA_029256565.1 Mycobacterium sp. | reverse complement strand
GGGGGATATGGCGGCACGATCAGCGACACGCGGTCAGTCTCTCCCGGTCACACCGGAAAGACCACCCCCGTCAGCTGCTCCGACACCGTCCACAGGCGGCGCTGCACGGCGACGTCGTGCGACCGCCGGCTCGAGGAGACCGCCTCGGGGTAGCCCCGCAGCTCGAACGGGCCACCGGGGCCGACGTACTCGCCGCCCGCCACGGCCGGGTCGATGGCGGCGCGCAGGGTGGGCAGCGCGCCCATCTCGGTGCTCTGTTCCAGGGTCCTGAAGGCCAGCTGGAGCGCGTTGGGGACGTAACGCGACAGTTCCGAACTCGAGCCGCCGGGGTGGGCGGCCAAGGCCGTGGTCTCGCTGCCTGCGAGCCTCCGCTGCAGCTCGTAGGTGAACAGCAGGTTGGCGAGCTTGGATTGGCCGTAGGCGCCGACGCGGCTGTACCGGCGTTCGGACTGCAGGTCGTCGAACCGGATGCGGCCGAATCGGTGGCCGATGCTGCTGACCGTCACCACCCGCGAGCCGGGTGCGGCGAGCACCCGGTCGAGCAGCCGCCCGGTGAACGCGAAGTGGCCGAGGTGGTTGGTGCCGAACTGCAGCTCGAAGCCGTCCTTCGTGGTGCCCTTCGGCGTCATCATGACCCCGGCGTTGTTGATCAGCAGGTCGATCCGGTCGAGGTCGGCTCGCAGCTGTTCGGCCGCGTCCTCGATCGAGGCGAGCGAGGTGAGGTCGAGTTCCTGCAGCGAGACGTCGGCACCCGGGGTGCGCCGCAGGATGAGGTCGGCGGCGGCCTTGCCCTTGTCGAGGTTGCGCACGGCCAACACGACGCGGGCGCCACGGGAGGCGAGCGCGGCGGCCGTCTCGTAGCCGAGTCCGGTGTTGGCGCCGGTCACCACGGCGACGCGGCCGGTCTGATCGGGTGCGTTCGCGACGGTCCAGTTGGTCATCGAGACTCCTTGGGTACGATGGATGCGGAACGTCCGCTCCGGTTTCATCGACTATACGGAACGTCCGCTCCGTTTTGTCAACCGAGGAGTGAGAAGTGACCAGCACTACGCGGCCCATGCGCGCCGACGCCGCGCGCAACCGCGCCAAGGTGCTCGAGGTGGCCTACGAGACGTTCGCCGCCGAGGGGCTCGCCGTGCCGATCGACGAGATCGCCCGTCGCGCCGGCGTCGGCCCGGGCACCGTCTACCGGCACTTCCCGACGAAGGAAGCGCTCTTCCAGGCCGTCATCGAAGATCGGGTGCGCAGCATCGTCGACCGGGCGCACCAGCTGCTCGCGGCCGACCCCGGCACTGCGCTGTTCGAGTTCCTGCGCGAGATGGTCCGCACTGCCGCGGCCGACCACGGCATCGCCGACGCCCTGGCCGGCTACGGCGTCGACCTCGACGCGGCGGCGCCCGGCGCCGAGGCTGCGTTCCTCGGCGTGATGGAGGAGATGTTGTCCGCGGCGCAACGGGCAGGCACGGTTCGAGCCGACGTCGGAGGCCCGGAAGTGAAGGCCTTGATGACGGTCTGCAAGTCCACCGACCGCTACGGCGAGAGCATCGCCGAACGAGTCGCCGACATCATCTGCGACGGGTTGCGTTCGGCCCGGTGACGACGGCCGTTTCGAGGTATCCGACGCCGGCCGTGACCTTGCACTCGTCATGGTCGAGTGCTAAGAATGAGGTTGGCACTCGCGATCAGTGAGTGCTAGGTCGGGACGGTGAGGCCGGGGCCGCACCTGCGGAGCACACCCAACGCCGTCCGTCGCGGGCACTGATCCCGACCGAAGAGACGTGCAATTCCCAATCCGGAGGAATCACTTCGCAATGGCCAAGACAATTGCGTATGACGAAGAGGCCCGTCGCGGCCTCGAGCGGGGCCTCAATGCCCTCGCCGACGCGGTAAAGGTGACGTTGGGCCCCAAGGGTCGCAACGTCGTCCTCGAGAAGAAGTGGGGCGCTCCCACGATCACCAACGATGGTGTTTCCATCGCCAAGGAGATCGAGCTGGAGGATCCCTACGAGAAGATCGGCGCAGAGCTGGTCAAGGAAGTCGCCAAGAAGACCGATGACGTCGCGGGCGACGGCACCACCACCGCCACCGTGCTCGCTCAGGCACTGGTTCGCGAAGGCCTGCGCAACGTCGCAGCCGGCGCCAACCCGCTCGGCCTGAAGCGCGGCATCGAGAAGGCAGTCGCGAAGATCACCGAGACCCTGTTGGCTCAGGCCAAGGAGGTGGAGACCAAGGAGCAGATCGCTGCCACCGCGGGCATCTCCGCAGGCGACCAGTCGATCGGCGACCTGATCGCCGAGGCGCTGGACAAGGTCGGCAACGAGGGTGTCATCACCGTCGAGGAGTCGAACACCTTCGGCCTGCAGCTCGAACTCACCGAGGGCATGCGCTTCGACAAGGGCTACATCTCGGGCTACTTCGTGACCGACGCCGAGCGTCAGGAAGCCGTCCTCGAGGATCCCTACATCCTCCTGGTCAGCTCGAAGATCTCGACGGTCAAGGACCTGCTTCCGTTGCTGGAGAAGGTCATCCAGTCCGGCAAGCCGCTGCTGATCATCGCCGAGGACGTCGAGGGCGAAGCCCTCTCGACCCTGGTGGTCAACAAGATCCGTGGCACCTTCAAGTCCGTCGCCGTCAAGGCCCCGGGCTTCGGTGACCGCCGCAAGGCCATGCTGCAGGACATC
>JAQSXQ010000654.1 GCA_029256565.1 Mycobacterium sp. | reverse complement strand
ACCAACGTGGCCGTGCTGGTGCTCCGCCGCGACACCGTCGAGCACGATCACTTCCGGGTCTGGACCTTCGTGCCCGTGCTCGGCGTCCTGTCGTGCGTACTGCTGCTCACGCAACAGACCGCGACGGTGTGGCTGTTCGGCGCCATCCTGCTGGCGGTCGGGGCCGTGCTCTACCTCGCGGCTCGCGCGGCGACCCGGCGGTCGGCCACGCCGTCGTCGACCTAGTCGTTGCGAACCCCGATTACGGCCGCGATGCGCGCTGCCACTCCGGCGGCGACCTCTCGGGTCGCGCCGTCGGTCGCGGGGACGTACCTGTCGGCCGTCGGATCGAGGGCGGCGCCTGCGATCGAGGCGTGGTCGGCGTCCAGCATCGCGACCTCCACCGGCCAACTGGCCGCGCGCAGCGCCTCCCCGAACTCCGTGCTTGCCGACGGGGGCACCACGTCGTCGGCCGCGCCGTGCAGGAGGGTGAACGGCGTGCGGATCTCTTCGGTGGAGAGGCTGTCGGTCACGTGCAGGCCCGATATCGGACCCGCGGCCATGAACGCGCCCGCGAGGCACACCGTATGCGTCAGGTCGATCTCCAGCCGATGCGCATGCACCGTGAGGTCGGCCGCCGCGAGCCCGCCCATCGACCACCCGACGAGCACCAGAGGATCCGAGCCGGAGCCCCTGGCGAAGTCCAGCGACGCCAGGAGGTCCGAACGCCCCCGGTCGTCGGCGTGGGAGTTCCAATCGGAGGCGACGACGTGGAGGCCGTGGCCGGCGATGAGTTGTGCCAGCACTCCGACGGACGCCCTCGCGTCGGTCTGCATGCCGTGCCACAGCAGCACGGTGGGACGAGAGGGCTCGCCGTAGAGATCGGCGTTGCGTCCCGGGGCGAATTCGACGGTTTCCACGGGTCCAGAATGCCCTCGCGGCCCGATTGCAATCCCCGACGGTGGTAACGGGTACCCCCGGTGTGAACAAGAGGCCGGCATGACGAAAGGACGACCATGACGATAGGACTGCTTCGTGTCCCGTGAGATTCAGGTGACGTTCGACTGCGCCGACCCCGCCGCGCTGGCCGCATTCTGGGCCGAGGTGCTGGGGTACCAGGTGCAGGCTCCACCCCCCGGGTTCGACACCTGGGACGCAGCGCTGGAATCGATGGGGGTTCCGCCGGAGCACCGCAACGACGCGTCGGCGCTGATCGATCCCGAGGGATCGGGGCCGCGTATCTTCTTCCAGCGCGTCCCGGAGGGCAAGGCCGCGAAGAACCGCGTCCACCTCGACGTGCGCGCAGCCCCGGAGCTGACGGGCGAGGAGCGCATGGTGGCGTTGGAGGCCGTATGCGCTCGACTGGTGGCGGTGGGCGCGACGCGCATCGGCCGACAGGAGCCGGAGCCGCCGTTGACCGCCGGCCACATCGTGCTCGCCGATCCGGAGGGCAACGAGTTCTGCCTGGACTGAGCAAGAGACCGGGTTGGCAGGAACGGCGACCGGGTACGCCGGTCGCTACCAACCGGAAGGGCGCGACATGACCGATCCCACGAATCAGCGGCACGAAGAACACCTGACGGCTGAGGAGGACGACGGCTCGGCGGAATTCCAGCCCGAGGATGGTGGAACGGCGTCACCGCCGCTGGGCGACCCTGGGCCCATCGAGCGGGGCTGAGTGCGTTCGGCCGGTGACGACCTCGCCCTCGCGGCCCGTGACCGAGCAGACGCTCGGCGCCTGGGTCATCAAGTGCAACCCACGGTTGACCGCGGTCGACCCGATGGTCGCTGCGGGCCGGGCGAAGACGTCCTGGTGCATCGCCGACAACTACCGTTCGCGGTTGATGGAAGCCGGTCAGCGCGTGCTGTTCTGGGTGTCGGCGCACCCCCGGCGCGGGGTCTGGGGCGCAGGCCGAATCACCGGCAGGCCGTATGCCGAAGACGACGGACTGCACGTTCCGACCGAGATCGGACTCTTCGACGATCCGGTGACCGCGGCGGAGTTGGCAGCCGTGGCCGCACTGCGCACGATGGAGGTCTTCCGGTCGCCGCAGCAGGCCAACCCGTCGTGGGTCAGCCGAACGGAACTCGAGGTACTCGACGTGCTGCTGCCTGCGTCACCGACCGTTGGTCACGCCGGCGGGTAGGGCAGGCCGAAGTCGTCGGACAGCAGGCTCTGGACGATGATCATCGCCGCCTGCGAACCTGCCGAGATCGCGTCGGCTAGATGTGGTTGCTTCGTACAGACGTCCCCGGCAGCGAATACGGTCGGAACGCTCGACCGGTGCATCTTGTCGACGTGGACCGCGTCCGGCGACGGCTGCGAGGAAGCACTCTGGACGCCCAACATCTCACTCAGCCGGGAGCGCTGGCTCAGCGGCGCCTCGACGAGCAAGCCGTCGCGCTCGAGCCGGTCTCCGTCGGTGAAGACGACGTGCGTGAGCCGGCCGTCGTCGCTTGCCAGTTCCACGACGCGTCGCTGCTCCACTTCGACCTTGGCGACCTGCAGCATCCGGAGCTGCTCGGAGTTCTTCGCCGGACGCCAGAGCGGCCAAGCGCTTGTCCCGCATCTCCCAGCCGTGACAGAACGGGCACTGGAAGACCGACGATCCCCACAGCTCACCGATCCCCGGAAGGTCCGGCGGGTTGTACTTCATCCCGGTGGCCAAGAGAACCCTACGTGCGGTGAGGGTTTCACCGTCGGCCAGTTCCAGTAGGTGGCCGTCGTCGACGGAGCTGCCGCGCACGACCTCGCCGGTGCGGAACTCGACGGACGGATAGGCGGCCAGCTCGGCTCGCCCCTGGGCGTACAGATCCGCGGGTGAGCGTTGGTCGTAGCCGAGCAGCCCACCGATCGTCGGTGACGCGCGGTTGCTCTGGTGGCCGGCGTCGATGACGACGACCCGTCTGCGGGCTCGTCCGAGGACGAGGGCGGCGCTCAGGCCGGCGGCTCCCGCGCCGACGATTGCGCATTCCCATGGTTGAGACACGTGGGGGAAATTGCCGGGATCGGCTGTATGAAACGTCCGAAAAACGCAGCGCGCCTAGCAGGTCCAGCCGGTGAGCGGGGGCCAGGAGTCCACGTCCTGACCCCCGGAACGCAGCACGACGTATTGGTAGCCTTCTGCGGCCGCGACCGCCACCGTGTCGGCGAAGACGCGGCGACACTCGTCCTCGGGGCCGCGGACGACGACGTCCTCCGACGCGCCGTCGTCCGCGTCACCGCGGTTCACCGGCTTCGCGGTCACCACTTCCCACTGACTGCCGTCGCTGAGGGGTTCCATGACGAAGGCGTCGGTTCAGTCGGTCTCGGCGTCGGGAAGACCGTCCGACGGTGGCGTCGAGTACGCAGGATTCGCCGCGGGCACATCGCCTGCGGGGTTCCGCTCCTGCTGTTCGGGGTCGTTGGACTCGGGTGTCGTCATGCACTCAGCGTTACCCGTTCTCGGTCGTTTATTCACCCGCGGCGCACTTCGCCGTCGCTTCGACCGCGTGGCTTCGTCACGGATCGACGAGGTCCATCTCCGCCGGGCTCGATCCGCCGATTGCTTGGGACACGAAGCTCCGCGTGGTCAGCGGACCGCCGAACTGCTGAAGGAGCCCACCTCGGTCGTTGCGGCCCAGATCGATTGGTTCGAATCCCATGCGGTCGATGAGGGCGGCGATCTCGGCGTTGGCGTCGGCGTCGTTCCCGGAGAGGAACAGAACGCGGCGGCCTCCGCGGCCGTCTCCTGGCTCGCGCGCCAGCACGCGGGCCCAGGTGTGTCCGAAGGCCTTGACCACGCGGGCGTTGGTGGCCCAGTCCGAGACCAGATCCGACGACGGTCGACCGCCGAGGTCGGCAGGGGAGAAGTCGGTGTAGTCGATGGCGTTCGTGGCGTCGACGATGATCCGTCCGCTCCAATCCGGCACGCGTTGGGCCAATCCCTGGACCGCCTCGAACGGCACGGCGAGGATCACGACGTCGGCGGCGAGCGCGTCCGACAGTTCCGCGGGCTCGACCTGCGGGCCGATGTCCTCGACCAGAGGTGCGACGGCCTCGACCCCGCGCGCGTTCGCGACGCGGACCGGCACGTCGATGCGGGCGAACGCACGCGCCACGGCCGATCCGATGTTTCCCGAGCCGATGATCGAGTAGCTCATCGCCATCCTTCCTTCGTGCCGGCGGACGCCGGCGAATCCGGTTTTGTATCGACCGCTATACAACCATCCCGGGGCCGGGTTCGCCTGCCGCCTAGACTCGCCGGGTGGGCCAACCTCCACTCACCGAAGACGGGCACTACTACGTCATCGACGGCCGCCGGTGGCGCGCGACGGACCCGTCGATCCCGGAGGATCGACGCACCGAACTGGTCGCCACGCTGATGTCATGGCGCAGGGAGGTGAAACGGACGAAGGGCACCGACGAGGAGTCAGCGGCCCGTGCCGGCGTCCAGGCGGTCAAGGTCGCACTGGGGGAACGCGGCACGCCGCCGTGGTGGGAACAGTCCGTCGACCAGCGTCGCGCCAGGTGGGAAGCAGACGTGCCCGTGCCGGACCCGCGGCAAGCGAAGTAGTTCGGCACGAAACTGGCTGCCGCCGCTCACATTTGGCTGGCCCGCCACCTGTCGAGTACCCGCCGGTCACGCTTCGTGGGTCTACCCGCGCCGCGATCGCGAGCGGCCACCGGAACCGTAGCGGTCGGCGGCGGCGGGGGAGTCCTGTCGAGGTAGCAGGTCACGGCGTCTGCTGCGCCGACTCGCTTCTGGATGACCCTGACCACCTCGACGATGCGAGTGGTGCCGACTCGAGCCCGCACCTGGTCGCCGGGCGAGACCATGGTCGCCGGCTTCGCCAGTCGGTCGTTGACCCGCACGTGTCCACCGCGGCAGGCCGAGGCCGCGTCCGGTCGCGTCTTGGACAGCCGGACCGCCCACAACCACCGATCAACACGGGTCGAATCCACGGGGTCCATCATGCTCCCGTGGCTAGGCGATCATCTGCGCGATCTGGACGAGATTGCCGCACGTGTCGTCGAGTACCGCGGTCGTCACGTTCCCCATGTCGGTGGGCTCCTGGGTGAATCGCACCCCGAGCCCGCGCAACCGTTCGCACTCGGCGCGCACGTCGTCGACGGCGAAGGACGTGAACGGGATGCCGTCGGTCATCAGGGCATCCTTGAACGTCTTGGCGGCCGGGTGCTCGTCTGGTTCGAGGACCAGTTCGGTGCCGTCGGGATCTTCGGGGGAGACCACGGTGATCCACCGGTGCTGCCCCATGGGGATGTCGTGTTTCGGGGTGAAGCCGAGGACCTCGGTGTAGAACCGCAGCGCCTTGTCCTGGTCGTCGACGAGCATGCTGGTCAGGTTGATCTTCATGACGTTCCCTTCTCGGTTTCGGTGTCGAGGTGACCACCGGCGGTGCTCGGAAGCCACCGCCGGAGGATCGGCTCCAGCGGCGCGGTGTCGATGTAGTG
>JAQSXQ010000653.1 GCA_029256565.1 Mycobacterium sp. | reverse complement strand
CTGGCACTGGACCATTCCTGGTGCGGCACGACGGCGTAGACGAAACCGAGGCCGCCGACGGCCGCGGGCACCAGGCACGCGGAGGCGAGCACCCGCGACAGCATCGGCAGCCACGAGAACGGGTGGGTGTCGAGCAGCGTCCGGCTGATCGAGGCGTTGTCCACCCCGAGTTCGAGCAGCCGCGCCGCCAGGCGGTGCGCCCGCGCCGACGCCCAGCGGAACGATCCGGTGTCGGTGGTCAGGCCCGCGTACAGGCAGTGCGCCACCGGCACGTCGATGCGCTCGTCCCACGCGTCGAGCAGTTCGGCGACGAGCATCGTCGTGGAATCGGCCGTCGGGTCCACGTAGTTGGCAGTGCCGAAGAGCAAGTTGGATGCGTGGTGGTCGATCACCAGCACCTCGCGGCCCTCGTCGGCGAGCCCGCTCAACGCACCGAGGCGGTTGGGGCTGGGAATGTCGACGGTGACGACCAGATCGGGATCCCGGCGCATCGACTCCGGCGCCACCAGCAGATGACCGCCGGGCAGGCTCTGCAGCGACTCCGGAAGCTCCGACGGCGCGGCGAAGCCAACCTCGACGGACTTGCCGGAACGCTCCAACACCAACGCCAGCGCAAGGCCGGCGCCGATGGTGTCCGCGTCCGGAAAGACGTGACACACCACGGCAACTCGGCTCGCCGCAGCGAGCAGCGCCGCCGCGCCGTGCGCATCGACACGGGCTGCGGCGACGTCCAGCTCAGTCGTCGGTTCTATCGCGGTCACCGGTGTCCTCAGGGTCGAAGTCGTCGTCAAGCACGTCAGGCTCCCCGTCCGATTCCTCTCCCCCCGTCACACGGTACGGGTCGGCGTCGCCCGCAGGCTTGGCGCCTTCCCGAATCCGTGCCAGGTCGGCGTCCGCTGCCCGCGCACGGGCGAGCAATTCCTCCATGTGTTGCGCCGTGTCCGGCACCTTGTCGAGCACGAACGACAGCGTCGGCGTGAACCGCACACCCGTCGCAGCGCCGACCTTGCTCCGCAGCGTGCCCTTGGCACGGGTCAGCGCCGCAGCCGCACCCTCGTAGTCGGGCTCGTCCTGCAGCGTCTCGCCGCGAACCGTGTAGAACACCGTCGCGTCGTGCAGGTCACCCGTCACCTTCGTGTCCGTCACGGTCACGAAGGCCAACGGGGGATCCTTGATCTCGAACTCGATCGCCGAGGCCACGACGGTGCCGATGCGCTTGGCAAGCCGTTTCGCGCGAGCCGGGTCAGCCATGGAAAACCGCCTCGGTCGTCATCACGTGCGTGCTTTTTCTACCAACTCGTAGGCCTCGATGATGTCGCCCTCCTTGATGTCGTTGAAGGTCAGCGTCAGACCACACTCGTAGCCGTCGCGCACCTCCGTGACATCGTCCTTCTCGCGCTTCAGCGACGAGATGGTGACGGTCTCGGCGATCACGATGTTGTCGCGCAGCAACCGCGCCT
The DNA here is from genome assembly GCA_029256565.1 of Mycobacterium sp. Taxonomy (GTDB): domain Bacteria; phylum Actinomycetota; class Actinomycetes; order Mycobacteriales; family Mycobacteriaceae; genus Mycobacterium. The sequence goes on along the minus strand of JAQSXQ010000653.1, from coordinate 1,228 downwards.
TGGCGTTGCGTCGCATGATGCCGGACGTGACCAGGCAGCCGGCGATGTTGCCGACCTTCGAGCTGCGGAAGATCGCGCGGATCTCGGCGCGGCCGAGTTCCTTCTCCTCGTAGATCGGCTTGAGCATGCCCTTGAGCGCACTCTGGATCTCGTCGATGGCCTGGTAGATCACCGAGTAGTACCGGATGTCGACGCCCTCGCGGTTGGCCAGCTCGGTCGCCTTGCCCTCCGCTCGCACGTTGAAGCCGATGATGATCGCATCCGAGGCCGACGCCAGGTTGACGTTGGTCTCGGTGACGCCGCCGACACCGCGGTCGATGACGCGCAGTTCCACCTCGTCGTCGATCTCGATGCCCAGCAGGGCTTCCTCCAGCGCCTCGACGGTGCCGGAGTTGTCGCCCTTGAGGATCAGGTTCAGCTGGCTGGTCTCCTTCAGCGCGGCATCCAGATCGTCCAGGCTGATGCGCTTGCGCGTACGTGCGGCCAGCGCGTTGCGCTTGCGTGCACTTCGGCGATCGGCGATCTGGCGGGCGGTGCGGTCTTCGTCGACCACCAGCAGGTTGTCACCGGCGCCCGGCACCGACGTGAAGCCGATGACCTGGACCGGCCGCGACGGCAGGGCCTCGTGGACGTCCTCGCCGTGCTCGTCGACCATGCGACGAACGCGACCGTAGGCATCGCCCGCCACGATCGAGTCGCCGACCCGCAGGGTGCCGCGCTGGATGAGCACGGTGGCCACGGGACCACGGCCACGGTCGAGGTGAGCCTCGATCGCGACGCCCTGGGCCTCCATGTCGGGGTTGGCACGCAGATCCAGCGCCGCGTCGGCGGTCAACAGCACCGCTTCGAGCAGGGCGTCGATGTTGGTGCCCTGCTTGGCCGAGATGTCGACGAACATCGTGTCGCCACCGAAGTCCTCGGCGACCAGACCGTATTCGGTGAGCTGCGAACGGATCCGCTGGGGATCCGCGCCCTCCTTGTCGATCTTGTTGACCGCCACCACGATCGGCACGTCAGCTGCCTGCGCGTGGTTGATCGCCTCGACCGTCTGCGGCATGACGCCGTCGTCGGCCGCGACCACCAGGATCGCGATGTCGGTGGCCTTCGCGCCACGGGCACGCATGGCGGTGAACGCCTCGTGACCGGGGGTGTCGATGAAGGTCACCAGTCGCTCGTTGCCGTCCAGCTCGGTCAGCACCTGGTAGGCGCCGATGTGCTGGGTGATGCC
>JAQSXQ010000652.1 GCA_029256565.1 Mycobacterium sp. | reverse complement strand
CCTCGGCGCAGGTTGTCGAACTCGTTGAACCGGCCGACCGCGGCGAAGCCGACGCGGTCGTAGAGTTCGCTGACCTTCTGCAGTGACCGCGACGGGTTCTCGGCGACGAACAGGACGCCGCCGGAGTAGGCCAGCGCGACGACGCTGCGCCCGCGGGAGATGCCCTTGCGCGCGAGTTCGCTGCGCTCCCGCATCGCCTGTTCGGGCGAGATGAAGTACGGGAAGCTCACAGGTCGACCTCTCCCGGGTGATTGGCCGAGTCGGGACCGAACGTGTCGGCCCGCGAACGACTTTCGATGACCTCGCGTGCGAGTCGGGCGATGCGCTCCTCGGCGATCTCCTCCGCGCCGTCGGCGCCGATCACGACCGCGGTCGGGTAGATGCCCCGGACCAGGTCCGGCCCGCCCGTGGCGGAGTCGTCGTCGGCCGCGTCGTAGAGCGCCTCCACGGCGACGCGCAGTGCCGACTCCGCGTCGGTGACCCGCGAGTACAGCTTCTTGATCGACGACTTGGCGAAGATCGAACCCGAGCCGACCGACTGGTAGCCCTCCACCTCGACGTTCCACCCACCCGCGGCGTCGAACGACACGATGCGGCCCGCGGCGGCAGGTTCCTTGTCGTCGAGGTCGAAGCCGACGAGCAGAGGCAGGGCGATGAAGCCCTGCAACGCGGCGCCGAGGTTGCCGCGCACCATGATCGCGAGTCGGTTGACCTTGCCCGCGAACGTGAGGGGGACGCCTTCGAGCTTCTCGTAGTGCTCGAGTTCGACGGCGTACAGCCTGGCGAACTCGACGGCGATGGCCGCGGTACCCGCGATGCCGGTCGCCGTGTAGTCGTCGGTGACGTAGACCTTCTGCACGTCGCGTCCGGCGATCATGTTGCCCTGCGTGGACCGGCGGTCACCCGCGATCAGCACGCCGCCGGGGAACTTCAGCGCGACGATCGTGGTGCCGTGCGGCAGCGCGTTCGTCGGCGTCGGCGTGCCATCTGCCGGACCCGAGGCGGGCAGCAGGTGGGGCGCCTGCCTACGCAGCAGTTCGGAGAACGACGACGAATCCACCTGCAGCGATGGCGCTCCGGGGAGTCCGGAGATCGAGGGGTTGATGGCTTGCCTGTCGCGATTCGACCAGGTCACTGGCCGCCCTTTTGAACGTAGGCCCGCACGAAGTCCTCGGCGTTCTCCTCGAGGACGTCGTCGATCTCGTCGAGGAGATCGTCGGTCTCCTCGGTCAGCTTCTCGCGACGCTCCTGGCCTGCTGACGTGCTGCCGGTGGCGTCGTCGTCATCGCCGCCACCACCACCGCGCTTGGTCTGCTCCTGAGCCACCGCTGCCTCCTGCGTCTTTGCGACGGACTCACAGCTGCCCGTCAGTCACACCACACTACCGGTCCCCTGCCGCACGAGCCGGGATGGCGTACCGCCTAGTTCGTGAGTTGCTCGACGAGTTCCGCGGCGCTGTGCACCGAATCGAGCAACGCCCCGACGTGCGCCTTGCTTCCGCGCAGCGGCTCGAGCGTGGGAATGCGGACCAGCGAGTCGCCGCCCAGGTCGAAGATCACCGAGTCCCAACTCGCCGCGGCGATGTCGGCGCCGAAGCGGCGTAGGCACTCGCCACGGAAGTACGCCCGGGTGTCGGTGGGCGGGTTGTCGACGGCGTCGATGACCTGCTGCTCGGTGACGAGCCGCTTCATCGAACCGCGGGCGACCAGCCGGTTGTAGAGACCCTTGTCCAGCCGCACGTCGGAGTACTGCAGGTCGACGAGCTGCAGGCGGGGCGCCGACCAAGCCAGGTTCTCGCGGCGGCGGAAGCCCTCGAGCAGCCGCAGCTTGGCAGGCCAGTCCAGGATCTCGGCGCATTCCATCGGATCGCGTTCGAGCAGGTCGAGCACCTCGGCCCACGTCTGCAGGACGTGGGATGCCCGCGGGTCCGGGTCCCGGGCGTCGACCAGCTTGGCCACCCGTTCCAGGTAGATGCGTTGCAGCGCCAGCGCCGTCAGCTCCCGGCCGTCGGCGAGCGCGACCGTCGCCCGCAGGGTGGGGTCGCGGCTGATGACGTGCACCGCGTGCACCGGACGGGCCAGTGCGAGGTCGGAGAGGTCCAGGCCGTGGGCGGGCCCCTCCTCGATGAGGTCGAGCACCAGGGAGGACGTGCCGACCTTGAGGTAGGTCGACGTCTCGGCCAGGTTGGCGTCGCCGATGATGACGTGCAGCCTGCGGTACTTGTCGGCGTCGGCGTGCGGCTCGTCGCGGGTGTTGATGATGCCGCGCTTGAGCGTGGTCTCGAGTCCGACCTCGACCTCGATGTAGTCGGCGCGCTGGGTCAGCTGGAACCCGGGCTCGTCACCGGCCGGGCCGATGCCGACCCGTCCCGAGCCGGTCACGATCTGCCGCGACACCAGGAACGGCGTGAAACCCGAGATGATCGCCGAGAACGGGGTCTGGCGGGACATCAGGTAGTTCTCGTGGGTGCCGTACGAGGCGCCCTTGCCGTCGACGTTGTTCTTGTAGAGCTGCAGCTTCGCGGCCCCCGGCACGCTGGCGACGTGGCGCGCCGCGGCCTCCATGACCCGCTCCCCCGCCTTGTCCCAGATAACTGCGTCCATCGGGTCGGTGACCTCGGGCGCGGAGTACTCAGGGTGCGCGTGGTCGACGTAGAGCCGGGCCCCGTTGGTGAGGATCATGTTGGCCGCG
>JAQSXQ010000651.1 GCA_029256565.1 Mycobacterium sp. | reverse complement strand
TACTAGCCCGTCGAAATCGGTGCCCTGCGGCCTGGCAAGCCGTTCGGCCACCGGGTAGGGGAGCGCCCAGTACCCGGCGCTGCGGCACAGGGCGGCGGCGGCCTCTGCGGAGTCGGCGTCCTCGCGCGGTTCGAGGTCCCACGCCCCGAGTCCGGCGAGCACTCCGCCCCCGATGTCGGCGCGGGCGGTCGGATCGGACTCGGCACGCTGCACCAACTGGTCGCCGCCGGCGGCGTCGATGGCGCGACGGGCCTGCCTGCCGAACTCCAGGGCCTCGTCGCTCAGGTCGATGTTCACCGGGTCGACACCAGCGTGCGGGCGAGCAGGATGCGCTGCATCTCGATGCTTCCCGAGGACACCGTGGAGGCCTGCGAGTACCGCCAGTGGTCCTCGACTTCCAGGCGGTAGGTCTCCGCATCGGCGGACGGGTCGGGCGGGATGGCCGCGACGATCTCCATCAGCACCTCGGCGCTGTCCTGGTCGAGTTTCGTGACCGCGATGCGGTAGGCCGCGGAGTCGGTCGGCTTGACCTGTCCGCTGGCCTGCAGCGCGACCACCCGGTAGGCGAGCAGCCTGGCTCTGCGGCAGTGCACGAGCATGCGCGTCCACCGGGCGCGCAGTTCGGCGGGCAGTGCGTCCCAACGGTCGCCGAGCGCGTCGGGCGCCATGTGCAGCAGGCGTTCACACCGCGCGTACCTGGCGATGCCGACCCGCTCGAAGGACAGCACGTTCTGCACGATCGACCAGCCGTCGTCCACGGTGCCGAGGACGTCGGCCTCGGTGACGCGCAGGTCGTCGAAGAACACCTCGTTGAGATGGTGCGGCCCCAGCATCGCGCCGATGGGACGCACGGTGATCGCCGGATCGTCCATCGGCACCAGGAAGATCGTCAGGCCCCGCTGCTTCTTCTCGCCTCGCGACGTCCGCGCGAGCAGGAAGCACCACTGCGCCATCGTCGCGTAGGACGTCCAGATCTTCTGGCCGTTGATCCGCCAGCCGTCACCGTCGCGAGTTGCGGTGGTGCGCAACGATGCCAGATCCGAACCGGCCTCCGGCTCGCTGAATCCCTGACACCAGATGACCTCGCCGCGGGCGATCGGGGGCAGGTGCCTGCGTTGCTGCTCCGGCGTGCCGTGCCGCATGAGCGTGGGCCCGACCCAGTTGACGCCCATGTACTGCGCGCCGCGCGGTTCGTGGTGGGCCCACATCTCCTCGCGCACCACCGTCTGCTCCCACGGCGTCGACCCTCGTCCGCCGAACTCCGGCGGCCACGACATGCACAGCAGGCCGCGCTCTGCGAGCAGGCGGCAGAAGGCCTGTGCGGTCTCCAGATCGGCCGGGTCGGCGGTGAAGGCGCCGAGGAAGTCGTCGCGCACGTGTTCGCGCACCAGGTCGCGAAGCTCGTGGCGGAGTGCGACGGCCTCGCCGCTCATCTCGAAGTCCACTCGCCGATCGTAGGGCAATCCTTATAAGGATTGCTAGTATTGGGCCGTGATTGGCCGAACCCCGCAGCAGCGCATCGCCGAAACGGTGGCTGCCGAACTGCGGCAGCGGATCCTCCTCGACCCTCGTGCCGAGCGCCTGCCCACCCAGGACCAACTGGTCAAGGAGTTCGGCGTCAGCCATCCCTCGGTACGCGAGGCGCTGCGCATCCTGGAGACCGAGGGATTGGTGACGGTCCGCCGCGGCAGCGTGGGTGGCGCCGAGGTGCACCGGCCCGACCAGACGTCGGGCGCCTATCACCTCGGGCTGGTGCTGCAGGGCGCAGGCGTCACGCTTGGCGACCTCGCCGAGGGACTGCTGCAGCTCGAACCGCTGGCGGCTGCCGAGGTGGCGCGCAGACCGGACCGGATGGCCGTGGTGATCCCCGCGCTGACCGCCAACGTCGACGCCTCGGCGGACGCGGTGTCCGACGGCATCGCGTTCACCAGGATCGCGCGCGAATTCCACGATCTGGTGGTGGCATTCACGCCCAACGACACCATCCGCCACGTCGTGCGCAGCCTCGTCAAGCTGTGGTCGGCGCAAGAGCAGCAGTGGGCGGCCGCCGTCACCCGGCGTGGGGAGTACCCGTCACCGGCAGAGGCCCGCGGGGCCGTGCGCACGCACCGCAGGGTGGTCGACGAGATCGCCGCCGGGCGCGCCGACGAGGTGCACCGCATCGCGAAGCGCCACCTGGCGGCGACCCAGGCGGTGCTGCTGGAACGCTTCACCGGCGACGTCGTGAACGCCGGGCCGGTGCGAGCACCGCGGGCGGGGTCGTACTGACCCCACCGCGGCGATCAGTCGCTGGCAGGCAGCGGCTTGGCTTCCTTGATCGCCAGCGGCGTGGTGCCGACGCTCAGCGTGCCCTTGCCCGCCTTCGTGACGAGCACCTCGGCACCGGCGTCGTCGACGTAGCGCTTGCCCATCAAATTGCCGTCGGCCAGCGAGTCATCGAGCGTCGCAGCCGAATCGGTGGGTTCACCGATGGGAACCATCGGCGCGCCGCCGGCGCGGAGGTCGTCGAGGCTCTCGGAGCTTCGCACCACGATCACCTGGGTGTCGCAGACCTCTTGCTTGACGTGGCGTTCAGTTCGGCGACGAGTTCGCGACGCAGGATCTTGCCGGTCGCGTTGGTGGGCAGTTCATCTCGGAAGACCACCCGGTCGGGAGTGCGCGATCCGCGCAGTCTGGTGCGCACGTATCCGCGCAAGTCCTCGACGTCGGGGTCGGTGTGCTGCCTGGGCACGACGACGGCGACGATGATCTGGCCCCACTCCGGATCCTCGGCACCCACGACTGCGCAGTCGCGGACGTGCGGATGCTCGACGAGGACGTCCTCGATCTCCGCGGGGGCGATGTTCTCGCCGCCGCGGATGATCGTGTCGTCCGAGCGGCCGCCGATGAAGAGGTACCCGTCGGCGTCGAGGTAGGCCACGTCGCGCGTGGGGAACCAGCCCTGCTCGTCGAGTACCGAGCCGATGTCGGTGTAGCGGCCGGAAACCTGCTCGCCTCGGACGAACAGCTCCCCTGGCTCACCCGGGCCCAAGACGCTGCCGTCCTCGCCGCGGATCTGCACCTCGATGCCGGGCACCGGCTGACCGACGGAGCCGAGCCGCCGGGCGGCGCCGTCGTCGGTCGAGGCGAGCGCGGCGCGGTGGTCGTCCGGGGTCAGCACGGCGATGGTCGAACTGGTCTCGGTGAGGCCGTAGGCGTTGACGAAGCCGACCTCGGGCAACAGCGACAACGCCTTGCGCACCAGCGGCAGCGCGACCTTGGAGCCGCCGTAG
>JAQSXQ010000650.1 GCA_029256565.1 Mycobacterium sp. | reverse complement strand
GGGAGATCATCCCGAACGCCCAGGAACTCGAGCACTCCGACACCTACCCGCAGCAGATCGTCGACGCGATGCGCGAGATGGGGCTGTTCGGCCTGATGATCGATGAGGAGTACGGCGGGCTGGGGGAGTCGCTGCTCACCTACGCGCTGTGCGTCGAGGAGCTGGCCCGCGGTTGGATGAGCGTGTCCGGCGTGATCAACACGCACTTCATCGTGGCGTACATGATCCGCCAGCACGGCACCGACGAACAGAAGCAACGGTTCCTGCCGCGCATGGCCACCGGAGAGATTCGCGGAGCGTTCTCGATGTCCGAGCCAGAACTGGGCTCCGACGTCGCGGCCATCCGCACCAGGGGCGTCCGCAGACCCGAGGGCGGTTACGCCATCACCGGCCAGAAGATGTGGCTCACCAACGGTGGCAGCTCGAGTCTGGTTGCGGCGCTGGTCAAGACCGACGAGGGCGCGGACAAGCCACATCGCAACCTGACGGCGTTCCTGATCGAGAAGCCACCCGGTTTCGGCGAGGTGTCCCCCGGGCTGACGATCCCGGGCAAGCTCGACAAGCTCGGCTACAAGGGCATCGACACCACCGAGCTGATCTTCGACGGGTACGTCGCCTCCGATGACGACGTGCTCGGCAACGCTCCTGGCCGTGGCTTCGCCCAGATGATGGACGGCGTGGAAGTGGGTCGGGTCAACGTGTCGGCCCGCGCCTGCGGGGTGGCGTTGCGGGCGTTCGAACTCGCGGTGCGATACGCCCAGCAGCGCAGCACCTTCGGCAAGCCGATCGCCGACCATCAGGCGATCGCGTTCCAGCTCGCCGAGATGGCGACCAAGGTCGAGGCGGCGCACCTGATGATGGTCAATGCCGCCAGGCTCAAGGACTCCGGTGAGCGCAACGACGTCGCGGCGGGCATGGCGAAGTACCTGGCCAGTGAATACTGCATCGAGGTCACCCAGCAGAGCTTCCGCATCCACGGTGGCTACGGCTACTCCAAGGAGTACGAGATCGAACGGCTGATGCGCGACGCGCCGTTCCTGCTGATCGGCGAGGGCACCAGCGAGATCCAGAAGACCATCATCAGCAAGAACCTCCTCCATGAATACCGACTCTGAGCCGGCCTTCGCGGCGCGGCCGCAACTCTCCGACGACGTCGCCCGCTACGTCCGTCGGCGAATCTTCAACGGCACCTTCGCGGCCGGGGTGTACCTGCGCCTCGATCAGCTGGCCGTCGAACTCGGCATCAGCGTCACCCCGGTGCGGGAGGCGCTGCTGAACCTGCGGGCCGAGGGTCTGCTCGTGCAGCATCCGCGGCGCGGCTTCATGGTGCTCGAGGTGACCGCGCGCGACATCGCCGACGTGGCTGGGGTGCAGGCGTTCATCGGGGGAGAGCTGGCCGCGCGGGCCGCGGTGAACATCACCGACGACCAGCTGGCGTCGCTCAAGGCCGTCCAGGACGAACTCGAACGGGCCTACGAGACCGACGATCTCGAGCGCACGGTGCGGCTCAACCACGAGTTCCACCGCACCATCAACGTCGCCGCCGGGTCGCCGAAGCTGACGCACGTGATGTCGACCATCACGAGGTATGCGCCGGAGTCGGTGTTCCCGACGCTGGAGGGCTGGCCCAAGCAGTCGATCAGGGACCATCGCCGGGTCATCGCCGCCTTCGAGCGCCGCGACGCCACGCGGGCGCGCACGGCGATGGCCGAGCACTTCACCATCGGCGTCGCGCCGCTGACCGAGCACCTCGTCGAGCGCGGCGTGATCGCCGCGGCCCCGTCGTCGGAGGCCGCGGGGTCGTAGCTTCGTCTGCGTTGAGGTAGCGGTCACGGTGGGGAAGTGCGAGTGCGGGTGTCCGTGAGCGCTATGTCAGCCACGCTCGGTGCCGTCTGACACTTGTCAGAAATCGTTGACGGGCGTCAGAAGGCGCTGATAGTGTCCGCCGCAGACCCCGAGGAGCGGCCGTGACCCCCACCCTTCCGCGCACCGCCGTCATCGGCGCGGGCATCAGCGGTCTCACGGCAGGCAAGATGCTCAAGGACTACGGCGTGCCGTACACCACCTTCGAGACGTCGGACCGGATCGGCGGCAACTGGGCGTTCGGCAACCCGAACGGACGCAGCAGCGCCTACCGCTCGCTGCACATCGACACCTCCCGCCAGCGGTTGTGCTTCCGCGACTTCCCGATGCCCGACCACTACCCGTCGTTCCCGCACCACACCGACGTCAAGGAGTACCTCGACGCGTACGCCGACACCTTCGGCCTGCTGGAGAACATCGAGTTCCGCAATGGCGTCGAGCACGCGGCGCACCGCGACGGCGGCGGGTGGGAGATCACCGACCAGGCAGGCAACCAGCGCGACTTCGATCTGCTGGTGGTCGCCAACGGCCACCACTGGGATCCGCGGCTGCCCGACTTCCCAGGTACGTTCACCGGGAAGGCCTTTCACTCGCACCACTACGTCGATCCGCACCAGCCGATGGAGTTGACCGGCAAGCGGATCCTCGTCGTGGGCCTCGGCAACAGCGCCGCCGACATCACCGTCGAACTGTCGTCGCGGGCACTGCAGAACGAGGTCACGCTGTCCACACGGTCGAGTGCCTGGATCGTGCCCAAGTACATCGCGGGACGCCCGGGGGACACCCTATGGCGCACCAGTCCGCACCTGCCGCTGTCGTGGCAGCGCAAG
>JAQSXQ010000649.1 GCA_029256565.1 Mycobacterium sp. | reverse complement strand
GGGTTGCGCGACACCTGGTCGTAGCTGTCGGCGCGGAACGTCGTGATCTCCAGCCGATGGGCGCCCTTGGCGACGCCAATCGTGCCGAACGCGATGCCGGTGTCCCACATCCCGTCACCCCACCGCCGCACGATCCGCTGAATCGCGTCGGGCCGGGCGTCGGTGGTGAAGTCCAGATCGGTGACCTCGCGCTCCAGCACGGCGTCGCGCACGCTGCCCCCGACCAGGTACAGGTCGTGGCCGGCGTCGGCGAACAACGCACCCAGCTCGGAGAGGACGGTGACGTGCCGTGAGAGGCTGCGCATCGCAGCAGCAAGCAGCGCGGCTTCCGCACTCGGGTCGATCGGCACGGGGGGTGAGCCTAGTTGCCATCGGCGCATGCGCGTAACGACTGGGCATCAGCACGGCACCAACGGCGAGTGGCGGCAAGGTGGAAAGCAAGTGGCAGCTACTATCGCTTGGGTGTCGGAGGGCGAACAAGCCAAACCACGACGGCGCCGAGGAAGGCGCCGCGGCCGACGCTCGGCAGGGCCGCCCGAGGCCGGCGCGCCGCAACCCGCTTCCGTAGTCCCCCTCCCCAGCGCCGTACCGGCCGCCAACGGACACCGCAACCCCCAGCCCCGACGCCAGCCGGACCGGCTCCGCACCGTCCACGAGACGTCGGCGGGCGGCCTCGTCATCGACGGGATCGACGGCCCGAAGGACTCCCAGGTCGCCGCACTCATCGGCAGGCTCGACCGTCGCGGCCGCATGCTGTGGTCGCTGCCCAAGGGGCACATCGAGATGGGCGAGACCGCCGAGCAGACGGCGATCCGCGAGGTCGCCGAGGAGACCGGCATCGAGGGCAGCGTGCTCGCCGCGCTCGGCAGCATCGACTACTGGTTCGTCACCGAGGGCCGCCGCGTCCACAAGACCGTGCACCACTACCTCATGCGGTTCCTCGGCGGGGAACTGTCCGACGAAGACGTCGAGGTGACCGAGGTCGCCTGGGTGCCGCTGCGGGAACTGCCCAAGCGGCTCGCCTACGCCGACGAGCGCAAGCTCGCCCAGGTCGCCGGTGAACTCATCGACAAGCTGCACACCGACGGGCCCGGCAGCCTCCCGCCGCTGCCGCACACCTCGCCGCGGCGCAGGCCGCAGACCCACTCCCACACCCACCGTCGTGCCGACGACTCCACTCCCCCATCCCTAGGTGCGGAGCGCAGGGAACCCGGGGACCGTTCCTCGGGGGCTGAGCGGGGCGACCGGGGAAAGATGCGACCCGGCCGGCGGGCGAACGGCTGCGGCCAGGGAACATGACGTTTCGGGCGGCAGTCTCGGCCGCTGGGACCGTGCCTCGAGTGCTCGTGCGCTTGCTGGCCGCCGTGGTCCTCCTGACGCTGGTCGCCGCGCCCGCACTGCTGCCCCGCGCGGCCGCGGGCGAACCCGGCGTCACCCAGTTCCTCAAGCTGAGCATCGATCGCGTCACGCCGGAGATCGTCAGCACCGCGGGCGAACCCTTCGTCACCGTCACTGGCAGGGTGGCCAACATCGGCGACCGGTCGGTGCGCGACGTCGTGGTGCGGCTCGAGACCGCGGCGGCGGTGACGACGTCGGCCGGCCTGCGCACCAGCCTCGCCGGCAGCGGTGACCAGTTCGAGCCCGTCGGCGACTTCGTCACCATCGCACCGGAATTGAGCCAGGGCCAGAGCGCGGCGTTCCGCCTCTTCTTCCCGCTGCGGTCGGGTGCCGAGCCGTCGCTGCGCATCTCGCAACCCGGCGTCTACCCGCTGCTGGTCAACGTCAACGGCACGCCCGACTACGGCGCCCCGGCCCGCCTGGACGACGCCCGCTTCCTGCTTCCCGTCGTCGGAGTTCCGCCCGATCCGTCGCTCGAGTCCACCGACCCGGTGTCGGCCGTCGTGCCACCGGACACCTCGCGCCCGGTCGGCGTCACGATGCTGTGGCCGCTCGCCGACCGGCCCAGGCTCGCAGCGGGCGTCCCCGGCGCCACGACGCCCGTCCGCCTCGCCGACGACGAGCTGGCCACCTCGCTGGCACCCGGCGGCAGGCTCGACACGCTGCTCTCGGCGGCCGACTTCGCCACCAGTCCCCCCGTCGATCCGGCAGGGCAGGTCCGCAGCGCACTGTGTCTGGCCGTCGACCCCGACCTCCTGGTCACGGTCAACGCGATGACGACCGGCTACGTCGTCACCGAGTCGGCCGACGGCGGGCTCAGCGGCCCGACCCGACCCGGCACCGGCCAGGAGGCGGCGGTGAACTGGCTGGGTCGGCTGAAGTCGCTCGCCCAGCGGCTGTGCGTCACGTCGTCGGTTTATGCCCAGGCCGACCTGACCGCGCTGCGCCGCGTCGGCGATCCCGGCCTGGCGGCCGTCGCGACCACCGAGTCCCCCGACGTGGTCGACCAGATCCTCGGGATCGCGTCGGTGCGCGGCGCCACGCTCCTCGGTGACGGACCGTTGACCGGGCCCGCGGTGCAACTGCTGTCGGAGCAGGGCCCGACCGTGGCCATCGCCGCACCCGACTACACGGCGCAGGACTCCGCGTCCGGCGATCAGCCGCCCGTCGACCTCGTTCCGCGCCGCTACACCCGGCAGGTCGTCACCGCCCCCGTCGACCCGACGGTCGGCGCGGCGCTGGCCGGCGCGGGCGCCAGGCCGTCGTCCCCGTCGTACCTCGACAGCTCACTCGACGT
>JAQSXQ010000648.1 GCA_029256565.1 Mycobacterium sp. | reverse complement strand
CGGGTGACGCTGGCCGACGGTCGCGTCGTCGACGGCAGCCACGCCCTGATGACGGTCGGCTCGGTGCCGAACACCAGCGGGCTGGGTCTGGACCGCGTCGGGATCGAACTCGGCCCCGGCAACTACCTGCCGGTGGACCGCGTGTCCCGGACGACCGCGGCAGGCATCTACGCGGCAGGCGACTGCACGGGGCTGCTGCCGCTGGCGTCGGTCGCGGCCATGCAGGGCCGCATCGCGATGTATCACGCGCTCGGCGAGGGCGTGTCCCCGATTCGCCTGCGCACGGTGGCCGCCGCCGTGTTCACCAGGCCCGAGATCGCGGCGGTCGGCGTGCCGCAGACCAAGATCGACAGCGGCGAGGTGCCTGCCCGCACGCTGATGCTGCCGCTGACGACCAATGCCCGGGCCAAGATGTCGCTGCTGCGGCGCGGCTTCGTGAAGATCTTCTGCCGCCCGGCCACCGGCGTGGTCATCGGCGGCGTGGTGGTGGCGCCGATCGCGTCGGAGTTGATCCTGCCCATCGCGTTGGCCGTGCAGAACAACCTGTCGGTGACGGACCTGGCCCAGACGCTGTCGGTGTATCCGTCGCTGTCCGGATCGACGGTCGAGACGGCCCGCCGGTTGATGGCGCACGACGATCTGGACTGATCACGGCTACGCTCGGAAGTAGCAACGCTACCGACGAGTAACTACCTGAGGAGTGCCGGCGTGAGTTCCCCGATACCCGGTCCGGGCAACGGGCAGACCCTGCTCGGCCCCGAGCAGCGCGCGAGTGCCTGGGAGCGGCTCGGCAGCGAGCAGTTCGACGTGGTGGTGATCGGCGGTGGCGTCGTGGGGGCCGGTGCCGCGCTGGACGCGGCGACCCGCGGGCTGAAGGTCGCGCTCGTCGAGGCCCGTGACTTCGCCTCTGGCACGTCGAGCCGGTCGTCGAAGATGTTCCACGGCGGGCTGCGCTACCTCGAGCAGCTGGAGTTCGGTCTGGTCCGTGAGGCGCTGCACGAGCGCGAGCTGTCGCTGACGACGCTGGCGCCGCACCTGGTCAAGCCGCTGCCATTCCTCTTTCCCCTGACCAAGCGCCTGTGGGAGCGGCCGTACGTGGCCGCGGGCATCTTCCTGTACGACCAGCTCGGTGGCGCGAAGTCGGTGCCGCCGCAGAAGCACCTGCTGCGGGCGGGTGCGCTGCGGCTGGCGCCCGGCCTCAAGCGCAGCGCGCTCATCGGCGGCATCCGCTACTACGACACCGTCGTCGACGACGCGCGGCACACCATGACCGTCGCGCGCACCGCTGCCCACTACGGCGCCGTGGTCCGCAACTCCACCCAGGTCGTCTCGCTGCTGCGGGAGGGCGACCGGGTCACCGGCGTCAAGATCCGCGACTCCGAGGACGGCCGGGTCGCCGACGTCCACGGACACGTCGTCGTGAACGCGACCGGCGTGTGGACCGACGAGATCCAGGCGCTGTCCAGGCAGCGCGGCAGATTCCGGGTGCGGGCGTCGAAGGGCGTCCACATCGTGGTGCCGCGCGACCGCATCGTCAGCGAGGTGGCGATCATCCTGCGCACCGAGAAGTCGGTGCTGTTCGTGATCCCGTGGGGCACGCACTGGATCATCGGCACCACCGACACCGACTGGAACCTCGACCTCGCGCACCCCGCCGCGACCAAGGCCGACATCGACTACATCCTCGGCACGGTCAACACCGTGCTGGCGACCCCGCTGAACCACGACGACATCGACGGCGTCTACGCCGGGCTGCGGCCCCTGCTGGCCGGCGAGAGCGAGGAGACGTCGAAGCTCTCCCGCGAGCACGCCGTCGCCGTGCCCTCGCCGGGGCTGGTCGCCATTGCGGGCGGCAAGTACACCACCTACCGGGTCATGGGGGAGGACGCGATCGACGCCGCGGCCGAGTTCGTGCCGACGCGGGTGGCGCCGTCGATCACCGAGAAGGTGCCGCTGATGGGCGCCGACGGCTACTTCGCGCTGGTCAATCAGACCGAGCACGTCGGCAAGCACTACGGGCTGCATCCCTACCGGGTGCGGCACCTGCTGGACCGGTACGGCTCGCTGCTCGGCGAGGTGCTCGACATGGCCGAGGGCAGGCCCGACCTGCTGGCGCCGATCACCGAAGCGCCGGTGTACCTCAAGGTCGAGGCCTGGTACGCGGCGATGGCCGAGGGCGCGCTGCACCTCGAGGACATCATGGCCCGCAGGATGCGCATCTCCATCGAGTACCCGCACCGCGGGGTCGACTGCGCACGCGAGGTCGCCGAAGTCGTTGCGCCCGTGCTGGGTTGGAGTCCCGAGGACATCGACCGCGAGGTCGAGACCTACCGGGCCCGCGTCGAGGCCGAGGTGCAGTCGCAGACCCAGCCCGACGACGAGTCCGCCGACGCGCTGCGGGCCGCGGCGCCCGAAGCGCGCGCCGAGATCCTGGAACCCGTGCCGCTGTCGTGAGCCGGGGCCGTATGCAGGCGCCCTTGCCCGTGCGAGACGGGCTGGGTCCGGCCCGGGTGCGCGTGCAGGGCGGGTCACTGGTCGACGAGTTCGAGCGGCGGTTCGCCTCCGGTGCCAAAGTCGTTGCGGGCGAGGTTTTCTCGGTCAGCGGTGAGCCGCTCGACAGCACGACCGTGCTACCCGCCGGGGCGTACGTCTACCTCTACCGCGAGCTTCCCGACGAGGTCGAGGTGCCGTTCGAGATGCC
>JAQSXQ010000647.1 GCA_029256565.1 Mycobacterium sp. | reverse complement strand
CGCATCGACGTCGGCGACGGCGCGGGCACCGTTGCGCACTGCGTCGTCGACGACGTGACCAAGGGCAGGGTGTCCGCCCGCATCGAGACCCTGCGCACGATCGATCCACCGACGCCCACCGTGACCGTCGTGCAGGCGCTGCCGAAGTCGGACCGCGCCGAACTGGCCGTCGAGCTGGCGACCGAAGCTGGTGCCGACGCGTTCCTGGCGTGGCAGGCGGAGCGCTGCGTGGCGCGCTGGGACGCGGCGAAGGCCGACAAGGGGCTGCGCAGGTGG
Source organism: Mycobacterium sp. (assembly GCA_029256565.1). Lineage (GTDB taxonomy): Bacteria > Actinomycetota > Actinomycetes > Mycobacteriales > Mycobacteriaceae > Mycobacterium. The sequence goes on along the minus strand of JAQSXQ010000647.1, from coordinate 2,427 downwards.
CGTGCGGTGGCCCGGTCGGCCGCCAGGCAGTCCCGCAGGCCCCGCGTCCCAACGGTCCAGTCCGTCGTGTCGTCCGCCCAGCTCGCGAGCACGGTCGCGGCCGAGGTCGCCGCTGGCGCGGTGGTGCTGGCGCTGCACGAGTCGGCCACCGAACCGATCACCGGCACTGCGCTGACCGGCCGACTCGCGGCCACCCACTCGGTGTTCCTGCTGGTCGGGCCAGAGGGCGGAATCAGTGACGGTGAGATCGCCGCGTTGACCGGCGCCGGTGCCACCGCGGTGGTGCTGGGCCCGTCGGTGCTGCGGACGTCGACCGCCGCGGCCGTCGCGCTCGGAGCGCTCGGCGTGCTGACGCCCAGGTGGCGATGACGAAGCCGCCCGTTATCCATTGGGGCATGGCAGTGACCAGCGGTAAACTCGAATGAGACACGCACGCCAACCCAGGAAGCAGGCACTGAACTCCACGTGACGCCCCGCGAGACGAACGCTGCCTCGTCGTCGGTACGAAGCAGCAACCCCGTACGCAGCAACATCAACGTGCCGCCGGACCTGGTCGTGGGCCTACTCGGCTCTGCCGACGAGAACCTGCGCGCGCTGGAGGGCCTGCTCACCGCCGACGTGCATGCGCGAGGCAATGCGCTCACGCTCTCGGGTGAGCCCGCCGACGTCGCCCTCGCCGAACGCGCCCTGACCGAACTCATGGCCGTGGTGTCGAGCGGTCAGACCCTCACCCCCGACGCGGTTCGGCACACGGTGTCGATGCTGATGGGGTCGGGCTCCGAGTCGCCGGCCGACGTCCTGACGCTGGACATCCTGTCGCGGCGCGGCAAGACGATCCGCCCCAAGACGCTGAACCAGAAGCACTACGTCGACGCGATCGACAAGCACACCATCGTGTTCGGCATCGGCCCCGCCGGTACCGGCAAGACCTACCTCGCGATGGCGAAGGCCGTCAGTGCGCTGCAGAGCAAGCAGGTCTCGCGCATCATCCTGACCCGGCCCGCCGTGGAAGCCGGTGAGCGCCTTGGCTTCTTGCCCGGCACGCTGAGCGAGAAGATCGACCCGTATCTGCGTCCGCTCTACGACGCACTGCACGACATGATGGACGCCGAACTGATCCCGAAGCTGATGAGCACGGGCGTCATCGAGGTTGCGCCGCTGGCATACATGCGGGGTCGCGCGCAGCCGTTGTCCACGCGGGTGCTGACGCCCACCGGCTACCGGCCGATCGGAGAACTCCGGGTCGGAGACTTCGTCATCGGGTCGGACGGGCGGCCGACGGAGGTCCAGGGCGTCTATCCCCAGGGCTACAAGGACATCTACCGGGTCACTACCCAGGACGGCTCGTCGACGCTGGCGTCCGGTGACCATCTGTGGTCCGTCTACACCCGTGACGACCGCCGTCGGGGGAAGCCGGCGCGGGTCCTCGAGACCAAGGAGATGATCGGCAATCTCCGTGCGGCCCACTATCACCGCTACGAATTGCCGCTTCTCAGCGCGCCGGTCGAGTTTCCCGCGCATTCGGTGCCACTCGATCCGTATGCCCTCGGATTGCTCCTCGGTGACGGGTGCATCACGTGCAAGACGACGCCGAGTTTCGCCACCACCGATCCGGAGTTGGCGGCGGCGTTCGAGCGGGTCGTGCCGGGCATCGTCGTCAGACGGAAGACCGACGTCGACTACGTGCTGAATCGCGTGACCACGCCCGGCGAGGTGATCACTCAGGAGAACCCCGTCACCGGTGCCCTGCGTCGGCTCGGACTGGCCGGCACCCGGTCGAGTGACAAGTTCGTCCCGAAGGACTACCTGCTCAACTCCGCGGACGTACGTCTGGCGGTACTGCAGGGCCTGCTGGACACCGACGGCGGGCCGGTCACCCAGACGGGACGCAGCTGCCGGATCCAGTACACGACCGTCTCGGATCAACTGCGCGACGACGTCGTCTTCCTGGTGCAGTCGCTCGGCGGGGTCGCATACAGCCGCACCCGCGTCGCGGAGGGCCGGAAGCCCGGTTTGGCCAGGGGACGCGAGGTGCCGTATCGGCACGACGCTCACGTCGTCGACATCCGACTCCCGGAAGGCGTCGTTCCGTTCCGGCTCGCGCGCAAGGCCGCGAAGTACGACGAGTGTGGTGGCGGCCATCCGAAACGGTACGTCGAATCAATCGAAGAAGTCGGCACCGAGGAAGCGGTGTGCATCCGGGTCGCGGCGGCGGACTCGCTGTACGTCACCGAGGACTTCCTACTTACTCACAACACCCTCAATGATGCCTTCGTCGTGCTCGACGAGGCGCAGAACACCACTGCCGAGCAGATGAAGATGTTCCTTACCCGCTTGGGATTTGGGTCCAAGATCGTCGTCACGGGTGACACCACCCAGATCGACCTGCCCGGCGGCGCCCGCTCGGGTCTGCGCGCTGCCGTCGAC
>JAQSXQ010000646.1 GCA_029256565.1 Mycobacterium sp. | reverse complement strand
GTCCTGATCCCGCGGTGGATGTCGTGCACCCCGTCGTGGTTGAAGCGCGGGTCCTCCGAGTCGTGGCTCAGCATCGCGAGATCGGTGGTGGCCATGTCGGGTAGGCCCGGTGGCTTCGACATGCCGTGCGCGACGTCGATGCGGAACCCGTCGACGCCCCGCTCCAGCCAGAACCGCAGCGTCTTCTCGAGGTCGTCGAAGACCTCCGGGTTCTCCCAGTTCAGGTCGGGCTGCTCGGGGTCGAACAGGTGCAGGTACCACTCGCCGGGGTTGCCGTCCGGTTCGACGACGCGGGTCCACGCCGCGCGGGCCGGCGGCCAGCGCCGCCTCGAACCACGGGTGCCGGGAGCTGGTGTGGTTGGGGACGAGATCCATGGTGATCTTGATGTCGCGCGCGTGCGCGGCCTCGATCAGACGGTCCAGCGCGTCGAGCCCGCCGAAGATCGGGTCGACGTCGCGGGGGTCGGCCACGTCGTAGCCGTGGTCGGCCATCGGCGAGACCATCACCGGGTTCAGCCACAGCGCGTCGACGCCGAGCCGGGCCAGGTAGTCCAGGCCGTCGGTGACGCCGTCGAGGTCGCCGACGCCGTCTCCGTTGCTATCGCGGAACGACCGGGGGTAGGCCTGGTAGAACACGGCGCGGGACCACCACGCGTCGGGGGATTGGGTCACGCCAACCCATCCTGCCGCAAGTCAGAACGTCGAGTTGACCATCGACTGGGCGGCCATCTCGAGGTAGTCCAGCAGCGCCTTGCGATGGGCGTCGTCCAGCGTCTGGGCGTCGATCTCGGCGACGGCGGTGTGCATGCACCGCAGCCAGGCGTCGCGTTCGAGGAAGCCGATCCGGAACGGCGCATGCCGCATCCGCAGCCGCGGGTGTCCACGCTGGTCGGAGTAGGTGCGCGGGCCGCCCCAGTACTGCTCGAGGAACATCAGCAGACGGACTTCGGCGGCCGCGAGGTCTTCCTCCGGGTAGAGCGGGCGCAGGATCTCGTCGTCGCGCACCAGCTCGTAGAAGCGGCCCACGATCCTGCGGAAGGTCTCCGCGCCGCCGACCGCGTCGTAGAACGACCGGGAATCGTCTGTCACGGCGTCCATTGTCCTCCGCGGTCGAGAGGCCGCGTCGCAGGCGTCGACGTCACGCGTTGTTCATCGAACTGACCTGCGAACACGGTCAGAATTGTCGTGCGGACGGCTCGGATCCATGGTGGACTGTCTCCTCGGAGGGCGTATGTCGCAGCGAGGAAGAAGTCGCGGCCGGCAACACGGGACCGCGACGGGTTTGACCGGGCTCCCTGCTGCTCCTGCAGCGGGCGCGTACCTTCACGCGACCGTCGACGGCCGGGTGGGGAGCCAGGCGTCCATCTGGGGTCGCCGCCGGGTCCTGCTGCTGAACTCCACCTACGAGCCACTGACCGCGCTGCCGATGCGACGCGCGGTGATCATGCTGATGTGCGGCAAGGCCGACGTCGTGCACGAGGATCCGTCGGGTCCGGTCATCCACTCCGCCACCCGCACCATCACGGTTCCGTCGGTGATCCGATTGCGGACGTTCGTGCGGGTGCCCTATCGGGCGCGGGTGCCGATGACGCGGGCCGCACTCATGCACCGCGACCGCTTCCGCTGCGCGTACTGCGGACAGAAGGCCGACACCGTCGACCACGTCATCCCGCGCAGCCGCGGCGGTGAGCATTCCTGGGAGAACTGCGTCGCCGCCTGCGCGCAGTGCAATCACCGCAAGGCCGACCACATGCTGAGCGAGCTGGGCTGGACGCTGCGGGCGACGCCGCTACCGCCCAAGGGGCAGCACTGGCGGCTGCTCTCGACGGTCAAGGAACTCGACCCGGCGTGGGTGCGCTACCTCGGCGAGGGAGCGGCGTGAGCCTTCGCCGGTTCACCCCGCGGGCCGCGCGAGCCTGCTGATACGGTTTGCACCGTGAGCGAAGTCGCGATTGCCCATTCGATCCTGGGCGGCGTTCCGTTGCTGGTGTTGCTGATCCTGGCGGGCCTGATCTATCGCCGCAAGGGACCGCACCCCAAGACGTACGAGCTGTCCCAGGAGTGGACCCACGAACCGATTCTGTGGGCTTCTCCCGAGCCTGCTGACCATGGCCACGGTGGCCACGGCACGCACCTGACCGTGGGAGGTGGCGCAAGTGGCCGCTGGTGAACTCGCGAAGACCTCTGACGGCGCCGTCCTGCCCTACGGGTACGCGCAGACGCTCAGCGGACGCATCTCCGGTGTCACCGAGCCCGGTGAGCTGTCGGTGCACTACCCGTTCCCGATCAAGGACCTCGTCATCCTCGACGACGCGCTGAAGTACGGATCGCGCGCGGCGCGGGCTCGCTTCGCCGTCTACCTCGGCGACCTCGGCGAGGACACCGCGGGAACGGCGCGCATGATCCTGGCGCGGGTGCCCACCCCCGAGAACGCCGTGCTGCTCGCGGTGTCGCCCAATCAGCGGGCGATCGAGGTGGTGTACGGCTCGGAGGTCAAGGGCCGTGGCATCGAGGAGGCTGCGCCCCTGGGCGTTTCGGCCGCCGCGGCGTCGTTCCAAGAGGGCGACCTCATCGACGGACTCATCAGCGCCGTGCGCGTGCTGTCCGCCGGCGTCTCCCCCCGCTAACCCCTCTCCCCAACCCTTCCTTCGGTCCGGTTCTTCGGCGAGCGTGCGTGTCTGCGGACGACACGCCGCTCGCGAAGCCGACTTTGCGCACGCTCGCGCCCCCGGAAAAGCAAGAAGCCGGTGATCCTGGGGATCACCGGCTTACGAGAATCGCTGCGTCACTGGTCGGCGTCGTGCCTCTGGGCGATTGCCAGGAGTTCTTCGCGAACCGTGGACTGCGGGAGGGCGTAGATCCGTGCGTACAGACGGCGCCGGTTGATGGCGCGCGTCATTTCGGCGCGGTATCGAGCGAGGGGCATTCGGGTACTCCTACGTTGTGCTCCGGGTCACAGAGCGTTGATTGCTGTGTGCCCGCCGACATGAGGATCGCCCAGTCGGCGGGCT
>JAQSXQ010000645.1 GCA_029256565.1 Mycobacterium sp. | reverse complement strand
GGGGTGGACGGCGTGCTGGCGACCTCGGACATCCTCGACGACCTCGTACTGCTCGGGGCGCTGGAGGACAAGGTGGTGTTCTCGTCGTTCAACCGCGGCGGGCTCGCCGGATCGGTATTCGAACTCGACGACCGCATGACGGCGGCGACGGCCGCCTCCACGGCAGCGGCGCGGATGAACGGCGGAAAGATGCTGTGCCGCATCGCCCTCGACGACCCGGGCACGGTCAACACGATGACGGCGTGCGCCCAGGCAATCGACGAACTCGCCGCCCACGGCCTCATCGCGATGGTGGAACCGTTCATGTCGAGCCGGGTGAACGGCAAGGTCCGCAACGACCTCTCCCCCGACGCCGTGATCAAGTCCATCCACATCGGCCAGGGGCTCGGCTCGACGTCGGCGTACACCTGGATGAAGCTCCCGGTCGTCGACGAGATGGACCGCGTCATGGAGGCGACGACCATGCCGACGCTGCTGCTGGGCGGCGATCCCACCGACGCCGACGAGGCGTTCGCCAGCTGGGAGAAGGCGCTCGGGCTGCCGTCGGTGCGCGGACTCATCGTCGGCCGCACCCTGCTCTACCCCTCCAACGACGACGTGTCGGCTGCCGTCGCCACCGCCGTCGCGATGGTGAGGTAACCGATGCACAGCGACCTGTACATCCCCGCACGCAGCGCCGAACCGCCGTTGGCCGTCGACGTGACGCCCGAGTCGGCAGGCTGGACCGAATCCAGCCTGCAGGTCGTCGAATTGGGCGACGGGACAACACTGGAACTCGCGACCGGCGGCACCGAGGTCATGATCCTGCCGCTGGCCGGCGGCGGCACCGTCGAATGCGCCGGTGAGACCTTCCAATTGTCGCCTCGGGCATCGGTGTTCGACGGGCCGTCGGACATGGTGTACCTCGGCATCGACCAGTCCTACTCGATCAGCGGCACGGGTCGCTTCGCGATCTGCGGCGCCAGGGCCAAGCGTGCGTTCCCGAACCGGCGGGTCGCGGCCGCCGACGTCTCGGTCGAGTTGCGCGGCGCCGGCAACTGCAGCAGGCAGGTGCACAACTTCGGCACCGCAGGCGTCTTCGAGGCCGACTCGCTGATCGCCTGCGAGGTGATCACACCGGGCGGGAACTGGTCGAGCTACCCGGCACACAAGCACGACGAGAACACGCCGACCCAGAGCGAACTCGAGGAGATCTACTACTTCGAGATCGCCCCTGGACCAGACGATTCCAGAGGCTTCGGCTATCACCGGGTGTACGGCACCCCGGAGCGTCCGATCGAGGTCCTCGAGGAGGTCCGCACCGGCGACGTCGTGCTGGTTCCCCACGGCTATCACGGACCATCGGTCGCTGCGCCCGGCTACCACATGTACTACCTCAACGTCATGGCCGGACCCGGCGACGAACGCGCCTGGAAGATCGTCGACGACCCGGAGCACGCCTGGCTCCGCGGCACCTGGGACGACCAGCCGATAGACCCTCGCCTACCCCTACACGAGACAGGAGCCTGACCCATGGTCTCCACCGCACCGAAGCGGGCCGAGAAGACGCCCGACCGCGAGCCGACTATCCGACTCACCGTGGCACAGGCCTGCGTCCGCTTCCTCGGCAAGCAGTACGTCGAGCGCGACGGCCAGCGGACCAAGTTCTTCGCGGGCTGCTTCGGCATCTTCGGCCACGGCAACGTCGCGGGACTCGGCCAGGCGCTCCTCGAGGACGAGGTCACCGCCCTCGACGCAGGGACCGAGCCGCTGCTCCCCTACGTGCTCGGCCGCAACGAACAGGCCATGGTGCACAGCGCCGTCGCCTACGCGCGGCAGAAGGACCGACTGCAGACGTGGGCCGTCACCGCGAGCGTCGGTCCCGGCGCCACCAACATGCTCACCGGCGCCGCACTCGCCACCATCAACCGGTTGCCCGTGCTGCTCCTGCCCGCCGACACCTTCGCGACCCGCGCGAGTTCCCCCGTGCTGCAGGAACTCGAACTTCCGTCCAGCGGTGACGTCACGGTCAACGACGCATTCAAGCCGCTGTCCCGGTACTTCGATCGGGTGTGGCGGCCCGAGCAGCTGCCCGCCGCACTGCTCGGCGCCATGCGGGTACTCACCGACCCCGTCGAGACCGGTGCCGCCACCGTCGCGATTCCGCAGGACGTCCAGGCCGAGGCGCACGACTGGCCGGAATCGCTGTTCGCCGAACGTACCTGGCACGTGGCGCGGCCGCTGCCGGAGCGTTCGGTGATCGCCCGGGCAGCCGACGCGATCCGCTCCGCGCGCACGCCGCTGATCGTGGCCGGTGGTGGCGTCGTCTACTCCGGTGCCACCGAGGCACTCGCGGCGCTCTGCGAGCAGACCGGCATACCCGTCGGGATGAGCCAGGCGGGCAAGGGCGCACTGCGCTACGACCATCCGCAGTGCATGGGCGCCATCGGATCGACCGGCACCACCGCCGCCAACGCGCTGGCCACCGACGCCGACGTCGTCATCGGGATCGGCACGCGCTACAGCGACTTCACGTCCGCGTCCCGCACGGCCTTCACCAATCCCGACGTCAGGTTCGTCAACGTCAACGTGGCGTCCCTGGACTCGGTGAAGCAGGGCGGCATCAGCGTCGTCGCCGATGCCCGCGAGGCGATCGACGCGCTGCGCGAGGCCCTCGGCGATTACTCCGTGCCCGACGAATACCGTTCCCGAGCAGCGGCGTTGGCCA
>JAQSXQ010000644.1 GCA_029256565.1 Mycobacterium sp. | reverse complement strand
GCACGGTCCCGGGAAGCTTGGGATGGGGCTCGCCGGTCTTGGCGAGCAGGACGACGTTGGCGCCGAGTCGGGCTGCGCCCAGCGCGATGGCCAGTCCGATGCCGCGGCTACCGCCCGACAGCACCAGGGTCCGATCCGCGAGCGGCTGCTGGTCGCTCATGATCGATCCCGCCTCGGCACTCGCTGGCTCGTCATGCGTCTCCTCGTCGTCGATGCCCCCGATCGTAGCCGACCGACAGTGGCATTCTCATTTTTCGCAAGTGCCATGCTCGCATAGCGGCTGATGGCCTGGCTAGCACGAACGAGACGAGCGACCGGCCCCCCGCTGACGTGCTGGGGGAGTCCGGCGACGCGGAGTGTTTCCGCTCGGCGGTATTGGCATTCTCATTTTTTGCAAGTACGTTATCAACCGATGAGTGACCTCGTTCAGACCCCATCGGGCATCCCGCTCAACCCGGTGTACGGGCCCGCCGACCGCACGGGCGATCCGCCTGCGCCCGGCGAGTACCCGTTCACCCGGGGCAATTTCGCGTCCGGATACCGCGGCAAGACGTGGACCTTCCGGCAGTATTCGGGTTTCGGCACCGCCGAGGAGTCGAACCAGCGTTATCGGTACCTCCTGGGTCAGGGCGGAACCGGGCTGTCGGTCGCCCTCGACCTGCCGACCCAGTGCGGCTACGACTCCGACGACGAGGAGTACGGCGAGGAGGTCGGCCGTGTCGGCGTTGCCGTCGACACCCTCGCCGACGCCGAGATCCTGTTCGACGGCATCCCGTTGGACCAGATCAGCACCAGCTTCACGATCAACGGCACGGCCGCGATCCTGCTGGCGTTCTACGTCGCCGCCGCCGAGAAGAAGGGCGTGCCGCGAGAAAAGCTCACCGGCACGATCCAGAACGACATCCTCAAGGAGTACGCGTCGCGCGGCACCTGGATCTGGCCGCCCGAACCGTCGCTGCGGCTGATCGCCGACACCATCGAGTTCTGCGCGGCCGAGGTGCCGCGCTTCAACGCGATCTCGGTGGCGGGCGCCCACTTCCGCGATGCCGGCGCCAACGCCGTGCAGGAGATGGCGTTCACCCTGGCCGACGGCGTCACCTACTGCGACACCGTCGTCGAGCGCGGCCGGATGAGCATCGACAAGTTCGCGCCGCAGATCTCGTTCTTCTTCTACACCCACGGCGACTTCTTCGAGGAGATCGCCAAGTACCGGGCCGGCCGCAGGCGGTGGGCCACGATCGTGCGCGAGCGCTACGGCTCCACCAGTGACAAGGCGTCGATGTTCCGGTTCGGCTGCGTGTCGGGCGGTGCGTCGCTCTACGCGCCGCAGGCCCAGAACAACCTGGTGCGGGTGGCCTACGAATCCCTGGCCTCGGTGCTCGGTGGCGTGCAGTCGATGTTCACCGCGGCGTGGGACGAGCCGTTCGCCCTGCCCAGCGAGGAATCCGCGACGCTGGCGCTGCGGACCCAGCAGATCCTCGCCTACGAGACCGGCGTGGCCAAGGTGGCCGATCCGCTCGGTGGGTCGTACTTCGTGGAGGCGCTGACCGACGCCACCGAGGAGAAGATCATCGAGATCATGGCCGACCTCGAGCAGCACGGCGGCATGGTGCGCTGCATCGAGGACGGCTACCTGCAGGGTCTGATCGCCGACGAGGCCTACAAGATCCACCGGGAGGTCGAGTCGGGTGAGCGTCCGGTGGTCGGCGTCAACAAGTTCGTCGTCGACGAGCCCGCACCCGACCTGGCGACCTACGAGCTGGACGCCGAGGGACGGGACCTGCAGCTCAAGCGCCTGGCCAGGGTCAAGGCCGAACGCGACGACGTCGCGGTCAAGGATGCGCTTGCGGCACTGGCCCGTTCGGCCGAGGGCGATGACAACCTGATGCACCGGTTGATCGACTGCGCCAACGCCTACTGCACCGTCGGCGAGATGGTGACCACGCTGAAGGCGGTCTGGGGCGAGTTCCAGCAGCCGGTGGTGTTCTAGTGGCACGCACGCGAGGAGCAAAGTGACGACCGATTCGGTGAGCACCCGCACCCAGCCGGCGCGGGTGCTGGTGGCCAAACCCGGCCTCGACGGGCACGACCGCGGCGCCAAGATCGTCGCGCGCACGCTGCGCGACGCCGGGTTCGAGGTGATCTACACCGGCATCCGGCAGCGCATCGAGGACATCGTGTCGATAGCGCTGCAGGAGGACGTGAGTCTGGTCGGCCTGTCGATCCTGTCCGGGGCGCACGTGGCGCTCACCACCCGCACCGTCGACGCGTTGCGGGCGGCCGACGCCGGCGACATCGCGGTCGTCGTGGGCGGCACGATCCCCGAGTCGGACGTGCAGAAGCTGCTCGATGCCGGTGCGGCAGCGGTCTTCCCGACCGGTACGCCGCTGGACACCCTGGTGCGCGACGTGCGGGCGTTGACTCAACGGGAGGTGAGCGAATCATGAGACTGGGCGTGATGATTGGGGCCGAGCGCGGCGACATGGCCCGCAAGGTCACCAAGTTGGTCGCCGACATCGAGTGGGCCGAGGCGGCGGGCATGGACACCGCGTGGATGCCGCAGGTTCCCGACGACTTCGACTGTCTGACGATGGTCGCGCTGATGGCGGCGCACACCACGCGGATCGAGCTGGGCACGGCCGTCGTCCCACTGCAGGCGCAGCACCCCATAGCGCTTGCGCGTCAGGCACTCTCGGTGCACGCCATGG
>JAQSXQ010000643.1 GCA_029256565.1 Mycobacterium sp. | reverse complement strand
TCGCTGCCGGAGCCGCGCGCTGCGGCCTACCGGGAACTCGATCTGTGGCTGGACCGGTTCCTCCCGGCGCCGGAATCGGGCTCCGGGCACGACTCCCCCGCCACCAACACCCAATCCGAACGAGGCTGACGCACGTGGAGCACTACGACCTGACAATCATCGGATCCGGTTCCGGCAACAGCATTCCCGATGCCGGCTTCGATCACCGCTACGGCTCGATGCGCATCGCGCTCTGCGAGGAGGGCGTCTTCGGCGGCACGTGCCTCAACGTCGGCTGCATCCCGACCAAGATGTTCGTCTACGCCGCCGAGGTGGCCCAGATCGTCGAGCGGAGTTCGCGATACGGCATCGACGCGCACGTCGACGGTGTCCGCTGGCGCGACATCGTCGACCGGGTCTTCGGCCGCATCGACCCGATCGCCGTGGGCGGCGAACAGTACAAGCGCACCCTGCCCAACATCGACGTCTACGGCAGCCACACCCGGTTCGGACCGACCCAGCCGGACGGCCGCTACACGCTGCGCACCGATGCCGGTGAGGAATTCACCTCAGACCAGGTGGTGCTCGCGGCGGGTTCCCGGATCAACGTGCCGCCGGCGATCATCGACTGCGGCGTGCACTACGAGACCAGCGACACGATCATGCGCATCCCAGAGCTACCGGAGCACATGGTGATCGTCGGCGGCGGCTTCGTCGCGGCCGAGTTCGCGCACGTGTTCTCGTCTCTCGGCGTGCGGGTGACGATCGTCGTGCGCGGTGACGGCATGCTCACCCACTGCGATCCGACGATCTGCCACGGTTTCACCGACATCGCCATGCGCAAGTGGGACGTGCGCACCCACGAGAACGTCGTGGGCTCGCACCAGAACGGTGACCGCGTCGTGCTCCACCTCGACGACGATCAGGAACTCGAGGCGGACCTGCTGCTCGTCGCGACCGGACGCATCCCCAACGGCGACCTGCTCGACGCCCACCTGGCCGGCGTGAAGGTCACCGAGGGCGGCATGGTGGTCGTCGACGAGTACCAGCGCACCACCGCGCGCGGGATCTACGCCCTCGGCGACGTGTCGTCGGCCTGGCAGCTCAAGCACGTGGCCAACCACGAGATGCGGGTCGTGCGGCAGAACCTGCTGCAGGACTGGGACGACACCACCGCGATGGCGCAGAGCGACCACCGGTTCGTCCCGTCGGCGGTCTTCACCGACCCGCAGATCGCCATGGTCGGCCTCACCGAGATCGAGGCGCGCGAGCAGGGCTACGACGTCGTGGTGAAGACGCAGAAGTACGGCGACACCGCGTACGGCTGGGCGATGGAGGACACCGTCGGCATGGCGAAGGTGATCGGCGACCGGGCGACCGGCACCATCCTCGGCGCGCACCTGATGGGCTATCAGGCCTCGACCCTGATCCAGCCGCTGATCCAGGGCATGAGCCTCGGGCAGACCGCGGCCGAGGTGGCCAAGGGGCAGTACTGGATTCACCCCGCACTGTCGGAGGTCGTCGAGAACGCGCTGCTCGGGATCGTCTAGCGAGACGTTCGCCGGGGGGTCAGGAGACCGGCGGGCTCCAGCGCTCCTCGACCCGACCGAACTTCCAGAACAGCAGCGCGATCAGCCACGACACGACGAACATCCCGACGATCATGAAGCCGACCGAGCCGAGGTCGGCCGACCCGATCGCCGCCAACGGGCCGCTCTCGAGGCCCAGGCGGTCGGCGAGCAGACCGGCGAGCACGATGACGCCGATGACGAGCGCGACGAAGACCGACAGCACGGTCACCGTGAGGTTGTAGTAGACCTTGCGCACGGGCTTGAGGAAGGCCCAGCCGTAGGCGCGGGACATGAAGATGCCGTCCAGCGCGTCGAACAGGCTCATTCCGGCGGCGAAGAGGACCGGGAGCACGAGGATCGCGTACCACGGCAGTGTGAATGCGGCGGCGCCCGCGGCGAGCACCAGCAGCGCGACCTGCGTCGCGGTGTCGAAGCCCAGCCCCATGAGCAGGCCGACGGGATAGAGGTGCCAGGGCTTGTTCACCCGTCGCATCACCCGGCCCAAGAGCCGCGCCAGGAAGCCGCGGTTTTCGAGGTGGCGTTCCAGTTCGGCCTCGTCGAAGTCCCCGGAGCGCATGCGGCGCAGCACCTTTGCGATGCCGACGACGGCGAACAGGTTGCTCAGGCCGACCAGGATCAGGAACGTTCCTGCGACCACCGAGCCGATCAACCCGAGCGTCTGCAACATCGGCGAACCCTCGTCCTGCACCGGCCCTGCCACCGCGCGGACGCCGAGTGCGAGCAGCAGGGCCAGGCCGAACACGACGCTGGAATGGCCAAGGGAGAACCAGAAGCCCGCGGACACCGACCGCTTGCCCTCGCCGACCAGCTTGCGGGTGGTGTTGTCGATCACCGCGATGTGGTCGGCGTCGAAGGCGTGCCGCACCCCCAGCAGGTAGGCCGTCACGCCCAGCCCGATCCCGAACACCCCTGCCGACCCGAGGGTGATGTGCTGCGGTGCGACGCCGAAGACCAGGACGCCCCAACCGAAGCCGTGCAGCGCGACGACGATCGCGGAGATCGTGGCGATCGAGGTCCAGTCGACTCGGTCGAAGCCGGCCGCGGGGACCACCGGTGCCGCCGCTGAGGAGGACTCGACACTCATCGCAGGAGCCTAAGCCGCAATCGGAATATCTGTCCACGTGAACAGATGTCCTGG
>JAQSXQ010000015.1 GCA_029256565.1 Mycobacterium sp. | reverse complement strand
CCGCTCAAGGTGCTCGGCGACTACTCGCCCGAACTCGGCTGCGTCATCCGCGGTACGAAGAAGGCGCTCGACACGTTCGCCCCGGTCATCGGCGGCGTCCGGCCGGGCCTGTTCGTCGCGTCGAACTTCCTGCCGGGTGCACCGGCCTACACCTATCCGGAGAGCCTCCCGATGGTGAACGCCTCCGGCGGCCCCAACTGCCGCGGCCTACCGGACGTCCCGACCAAGCAGTACGGCGGATCCTGGTACCACACACCGTTCCTGGTGACCGACAACGCCTACATCCCATTCCAGCCGAACACGGAACTGCAGTTCGACGCGCCGTCCACGCTGCAGTTCCTGTTCCACGGTGCGTTCGCAGAACGGGACGATTACTGATGAATCGGTTGCGCGCCGATGAGCGCTTGCGCGAAGAGCCTCCTATGAAGAGGAGAGCGCACTGATGAAGGCAGACAAGACGATCATCGGCGTTGCGGTGTTCACCGTCGTGATGCTGCTCGTCGCCGCCGGACTGGTCGTGGTGTTCGGTCAGTTCAAGTTCGCGTCCGGCAACACCTTTCACGCCACCTTCACCGAGGCGTCACGACTGAAGTCCGGCCAGGACGTCCGCATTGCAGGCGTGCCCGTCGGTGCGGTCAAGAACGTCAGCCTCAACCCCGACAACACGGTGGACGTCGAATTCGACGTCAACGACCGGTACCAGCTGTACACGTCCACGCGGGCGGCCGTGCGCTACGAGAACCTGGTCGGTGACCGGTACCTCGAGATCACCTCGGGCCCTGGCGATCTGCGCAAGCTCCCGGTGGGGGCGACGATCGCCAAGGAGAACACCCAACCCGCACTCGACCTCGACGCGCTGCTCGGTGGTCTGCGGCCGGTGCTCAAGGGTCTCGACGGCGACAAGGTCAACGAGGTCAGCAACGCCGTCATCGAACTGCTGCAGGGCCAGGGCGGTGCGCTGTCGAGCATGCTCGCCTCGACCAGCTCGTTCACCCAGCAGATCGCCGACCGCGACCAGCTGATCGGCGACGTCATCAACAACTTGAACACCGTCCTCGGCACGGTCGACGAGAAGGGGCAGCAGTTCGACACCACCGTCGACCAGCTGCAGCAGCTGATGACCGGGCTGGCGCAGAACCGCGATCCCATCGCCGGTGCCATCCCGCCGCTCGCGTCGGCGACCAGCGACCTCACCACCCTGCTGCAGAACAGCCGTCGACCGGTGCAGGGCGTCATCGAGAACGTGCGGCCGCTCGCGCAGCGGCTCGACGAGCGCAAGGGCGACCTGAACAAGGTCATCGAGCCGCTGGCCGAGAACTACCTGCGGCTGAACGCGCTCGGCGCCTACGGGTCGTTCTTCAACATCTACTACTGCTCGATCCGGATGAAGATCAACGGCCCCGCGGGCAGTGACATCCTCATCCCGTTCGGTGGTCCACCCGATCCGTCGAAGGGGAGGTGTTCGGAGAATGGCTAGGCCCGATAGTTCGAATCCGCTGCGCACGGGCATCTTCGGCATCGTGCTGGTGGTGTGCGTCGTCCTCGTGTCCTTCGGCTACTCGACGCTGCCGTTCTTCCCGCAGGGCAAGAACTACGAGGCCTACTTCGACGACGCAGGCGGCATCACGCCGGGCAACGACGTCGCGGTCTCCGGAATCCAGGTCGGCAAGGTGTCGTCGGTGGAGCTGGCAGGCGCCGCCGCGAAGGTGACGTTCACCGTCGATCGCGACATCCGGGTGGGCGACCAGTCGCTGGTGGCGATCAAGACCGACACCGTGCTCGGCCAGAAGTCGCTGTCGGTGACTCCCGGCGGCACCGGCAACGTCACGGTCATCCCGTTGGAGCGCACCACTACTCCGTACACCTTGAACACGGCGCTGCAGGACCTGGGGGAGAACGCCAGCGAGCTGGACAAGCCGCGGTTCGAACTCGCGCTGCAGACGCTGACCAGCACGCTGCGCGACGCGACGCCGCAATTGCGCGGCGCGCTCGACGGGGTCGCGAACCTGTCGCGCAGTCTCAACGCCCGCGACGAGGCGCTCGAGCAGCTCCTCGCACACGCCAAGCGGGTGTCCGACACCCTCGCCCAGCGCGCCGGTCAGGTGAACCAGTTGATCACCGACGGCAACCTCCTGTTCGCCGCGCTCGACGAGCGGCGCCAGGCGCTGAGCAACCTGATCGCGGGCATCGACGACGTGTCGGTACAGCTGTCGGGCTTCGTCGACGACAACCGGCGCGAGTTCGGCCCGGCGCTGGAGAAGTTGAACCTCGTGATGGACAACCTGCTCGAACGGCGCGACCACATCAGCGAGGCGCTGCGCAGGCTCCCGCCGTACGCCACCGCCCTTGGCGAGGTCGTCGGCTCGGGCCCCGGCTTCCAGATCAACCTGTACGGCCTGCCGCCTGCCTCACTGTCGGAAGTGCTGCTGGACACGTACTTCCAGCCGGGCAAGCTGCCGGACAGCCTCGCCGACTATCTGCGCGGGTTCATCTCCGAACGCCTCATCATCAGGCCGAAGTCGCCATGACCCATCAGAACGAGAAGCCCAGACGTCGCTGGTGGCGACCGGCGCTGGTGGTCGCCCTGGTGGCACTGCTGGCCGCCGGCGTGTTCCTGGTGTGGCCATCGCGTGGTGGCAACCAGGTGGTGGCCTACTTCCCGTCGGCCGTGGGCCTGTACCCGGGTGACGACGTACGCGTCGTCGGCGTTCCCGTCGGCACCATCGACAAGATCGAACCGCGTGCCGGCGACGTCAAGGTCACCATGACGGTCGACAACGGCGTCCGGCTACCCGCCGACGCCCGCGCCATCGTCATCGCGCCGAACCTGGTGTCCGCCAGGTTCGTCCAGTTCACGCCTGCCTACACCGGCGGTCCCGAACTGGCCAACGGCGCCGAGATCGGCATGGACCGCACCGGAGTTCCGGTCGAGTGGGACGAGGTCAAGGAGCAGCTCACGCAGCTCAGCACCCAGCTCGGCCCGAAGGACGGGGGAGTGCAGGGGCCGCTCTCGGAGTTCGTGAACCAGGCGGCGGACACCTTCGACGGCAACGGCGACTCGTTCCGCAGGGCGCTGCGCGAGCTGTCGCAGACCGCGGGCCGGCTCGGCGACTCCCGTACCGATCTGTTCGGCACCGTGCGCAATCTGCAGGTGCTGGTGGAGGCACTGTCGAACAGCAACGAGCAGATCGTGCAGTTCACCAACCACGTCGCGTCGGTGTCGCAGGTCCTCGCCGACAGCTCGGCCGACCTCGACAACACCCTCGGCACGCTGAATCAGGCGCTCTCGGACGTGAAGGGCTTTCTGAACGAGAACAACTCGGCGCTGATCGGTCAGGTCAACAAGCTGACCGACTTCACCAACATCCTCACCGAGCACAGTGATGACATCGAGCAGATCCTGCACATCACGCCGAACGGTCTGGCCAACTTCTACAACATCTACAACCCGGCACAGGGCACCGTCGGCGGTCTGCTGTCACTGCCCAACTTCGCCAATCCGGTTCAGTTCATCTGCGGCGGCACGTTCGACGTGGGTGCTTCGCCGGACAACTTCAAGCGCGCCGAGATCTGCCGCCAGCGCATGGGTCCGGTGTTCAAGCGCCTCGCGGTCAACTACCCGCCGGTGCTGTTCCACCCGATCAACAGCATCACCGCCTACAAGGGTCAGATCCTCTACGACACCCCTGCGACCGAGGCCAAGGCGCAGACGCCGGTGCCGTACCTGCAGTGGAACCCGGCGCCGGGCGTGACGCCCCCGACGCCGAACCCGGACGGCAGGATCACCGACTTGATCCTGCCCCCGCCCGCGGAGGTCGGCCAGGTCTCGCCGGCAGGAGCCCCATCGGCTCCGCCGCCCATGGGAGCGGGACCGTTGCCCGGCCCCGCGCCCGAAGCCCTGCCCGCGGAATCTGGGGGAGGACAACCGTGACGAAGCGAAACTCGTTGGTCGACAACGCACTGCGGACCGGCCGCCGCTCGGTGGCGATCGGATCGGGAGCGGTGTTGCTCGCCGGCTGCTCGTTCGGCGGGCTGAACTCACTGGACATGCCCGGCACCCAGGGTCACGGCAGCGGCTCGTACACGATCACCGTCGAACTGCCCGACGTGGCAACGCTGCCGCAGAACTCGCCGGTGATGATCGACGACGTCACCGTGGGCAGTGTGTCCGGCATCGAGGCCGTGCAACGCTCCGACGGCACGTTCTTCGCCGCGGTGAAGCTGTCCCTCGACGGCAGCGTCGACCTGCCCGACGACGCGACGGCCACCGTCGCGCAGACCTCGCTGCTCGGATCGCAGCACGTCGAACTCAAGGAGCCGGCCGATAGTGCAGGCAAGGGCAGGCTCCGGAACGGGGCCACCATCCCGTTGGGCCAGACCGGTCGGTACCCGACCACCGAGGAAGTGCTGTCCTCGCTCGGCGTCGTGGTCAACAAGGGCAATCTCGGTGCGCTCCAAGACATCACCGAGGAGATCTACGCCGGTGTCGCGAGCAGGCAGGGCAGCTTCGCCGGGCTCATGCCGCGACTCGCGGAGCTGACCGGTTCGCTCGATCAGCAGACGGCCGACATCATCGCTGCGGCAGACGGACTCAACCGCTTCGCGGGAATCCTGGCACGCAGCAAGGACGACCTGGGCCGGACTCTCGACACGCTGCCCGAGGCGCTCAAGGTGCTCAACGCCAACCGCACCAACCTCGTCGACGCCTTCACGGCGCTGCGGACCTTCTCGAACGTCGCATCGCGCGTGCTGACGGGGATCCGGGACGACTTCGCGGCGGACTTCAAGGACCTCTACCCGGTGGTGAAGGCGTTCAACGACAACGCCGACGACTTCATCTCCGACCTCGAACTGCTGCCGACGTTCCCGTTCCACTACAAGTACCTGCGCAACGCGGTGCGCGGTGACTACCTCAACGTGTTCGTGACGTTCGACCTCACGGTGCGGCGCACCGGCGAGTCGGTGTTCACCACGTCGAAGGGCCTCGACCCGAACATGAAGCACCTCAACGAGGTGATCAACCCGCCCGACTTCCTCACGGGGGCAATGGCGAACCTGTCCGGTCAGGCCGCGGATCCATTCCAGATCCCGGCGGGTACGGCCACCCAGCACACCGAGGCGGTGCCCTGATGATCGACAAGTTGACGAGACTTCAGCTCTCGATATTCGCGATCGTCACCGTGGTCTGCGTGGGCGCCATCTCGGCGTTCTACCTGCACGTGCCGTCCGCGCTGGGCATCGGCTCCTACAACATCACCGCCAACTTCGTCGCAGGCGGCGGACTGTACGAGAACGCGAACGTCACCTACCGCGGCGTGACCATCGGACGGGTCCAGAAGGTGGGACTGTCCGACGACTCCGTGGTCGCCGAGATGCGACTCAACTCCGACACCCCGGTGCCGGAGAACGTCACCGCGACGGTGAAGAGCGTGTCGGCCATCGGCGAGCAGTACATCGACCTCGTGCCGCCCGCCGACCCGTCCGACCAACTGCTGCGCGACGGTGCGGACATCGGGACCGATCGCACCGCGATCGGTCAGGACATCGCGGGCCTGCTGACCCAGGCCGACGACCTCGTCAACAGCATCGGCGACAGCCGGATCCAGGATCTGCTCCGCGAGTCGTTCAAGGCGTTCAACGGCTCTGGGCCCGAACTCTCCCGGCTCATCCAGTCGGGCCGAGCCCTGGTCGACGAGGCCAACGCCAACTACGGGCAGACCACCCAACTCATCGATCAGGTCGGGCCGTTCCTCGACGCCCAGATCCGAAGCGGTGACGACATCCGCTCGCTGTCCGAGGGGCTGGCACGGTTCACCACCGAGGTCGCCAACGCGGACCCGCAGCTGCGTGGGGTGCTCCGCGAGGTGCCCGGGGCCGCGGAAGCAGCCAACACGACCTTCGACGGCATCCGGCCGAACTTCCCGATGCTGGCCGCCAACCTGGCCAACGTGGGGCGCATCGGCGTCATCTACAACAAGTCGATCGAGCAGGCTCTCGTCATCTTCCCGGCGCTGATGGCCGCGCTGATCACCGTGGGTGGCGGTCTGCCCGCCGACGAGGGCGGCAAGCTGGACTTCAAGGTCGACCTCGGCGATCCGCCGCCGTGCAACGTCGGGTTCATCCCGCCGTCGCAGATCCGCACGCCCGCCGACACCACGTTGCGCGACCTGCCGACCGACCTGTACTGCAAGACCGCCCAAAGCGATCCGACCGTGGTGCGTGGCGCCCGCAACTACCCCTGCCAGGAGTTCCCGGGCAAGCGCGCACCCACCGTGCAACTGTGCCGCGATCCGCGCGGTTACGTGCCGATCGGCAGCAACCCGTGGCGCGGACCCCCGGTGCCCTACGGCAGCACGCCGATCACCGACCCGCGGAACATCTTCCCGGCGAACAAGTTCCCGAACATCCCGCCGGAACGGGACTACGACCCGGGTCCGCCGTCGGTCCAGCTCCCGCCCGGGGTGGTGCCGGGCCCGGGCCCCGCGCCCAATGCGCCGTTCCCACTTCCGGTTCCGCCGAGCGACCCCGGCATCCCGCCGCCGCCGCTGCCGTTCTACGCGCCGCCCGACCAGATCGTGCCGCCGTACGGCCGGTCGCTGCCAGGGGCACCGCCACCGCCCGCGCCGGGCCCGCTGCCCGCCGAGGCGCCCGCCCCGGCCACCGGCCCGGTGCTGCCCGGGCAGGGTCCGCTGCTGCCCAGCCAGGCCGTTCCCGGACAGCCGGCGCCGGTGGCCAGTGGCCCCGCCACGGCGACGTACGATTCGAGAACCGGTGTATTCGCAGACCCCTCCGGCGGGACGGGCGTCCTTGCCTCGGGCTCGGACGAGTTCGTTCCCGCGGAGAGCTGGGTCGATCTGATGAAGGATCCAAGGCAGGCTTGATGACCAACGACTCGGTGTCGGACGACGTCGCGACTGACGCGCCCGAGCCGCCGGTGAATGCCGCCCGCCGCCGGCGTGCCTCGCGCGCTGCGGGCCCTGCGAGTCCCGTACGGGAATCTCCGACGGCTGCTTCCGTCGAGACGCCTGCCCCGGTGCGGGTGAAGGTGTCCCGGCCCGTCGCGCCGCCGCCGCGCCGTCAGCCGCACCGCGCGTTGGTGACCGCGGTCGGGCTCGGGGTGTGCGCTCTGGCGGTCGCCGTGCTGGGCGTCCTGACGGTGGTCTTCGGGCTGCAGCAGCGCGAGGCCGAGGCAGCCGTATCCCGCGATCGGCTCTTCGTCGACACCGCCACCCAGACCGTGGTGAACATGTTCAGCTACGACCAGAACACGATCGACGAGAGCGTGAACCGCTTCGTCAACGGCACCAGCGGTCCTCTGCGGGACATGCTGAGCCAGGGCGACAACGTCGAGAACCTGAAGGCCATCTTCCGCGACACCAACGCGAGTTCGGAGGCCGTCATCAGCGGCGCCGCACTGGAGAAGGTCGACGAGACCGCCAAGAACGCCACCGTGCTGGTGTCGGCGCGGGTGACCGTCACCGACCTCGACGGCGTGAACAAGCCGTCGCAGCCCTACCGGCTGCGGATCGTCGTGCACGAGGACGACAACGGGCACATGACGGGCTACGACCTCAAGTACCCCGACGGTGGCAACTGATGGGCCGCTGGACCACCCGCGTGGTGGTGCTGGTCGGCGTGGTGCTGGCATTCGGCTTCGTCGCGCTCGGTGGCGTCGGCGGCTACCTGGTGTGGACGCGAGCCCAACTGAACGCCCAGGACGCCACCCGCATCGCGCTCGGCCCATGTGAGGGCGGCATGGCGCCACCGGCGTGTGGGCTTGCCGCCGAACAGATTCCGCTGGTCTTCGGTTACGACTTCCAGACCGTGGAGCGCAGCCTCACCGATGCCTACAACCTCCTGACCCCCGACTACCGCAGGGAGTTCGAGGAGCGAGCGAGCAAGGACATCATTCCGCAGGCCCGTGAGCGCCAGGTGATCTCGCAGGCCAACGTGGTCGGCTCGGGCGTGCTCGAAGCGCGGCATAATTCGGCCAGCGTGCTGGTGTTCATGAACCGCACGGTGACCGACAAGTCCAAGCAGCCCGTCTACGACGGGAGCCGGTTGCGCGTCGACTACGAGAAGATCGACGGGCAGTGGAAGATCAAGTTCATCACTCCGATCTAGGAGCGTCCTGCTGCGTCGAGGTCAGCGCATCGAGGAACGACCTGGCCCATCGATCGACGTCGTGCGCGAGGACCTGCCTGCGCAGCGCACGCATCCGGCGGCGACCCTCCTCGGGCGACTGATTCAGGGCAGCCTCGATCGAGTCCTTGACGCCGTCGAGGTGGTGCGGGTTCGTCAGGTAGGCCTGCCGGAGTTCGGCTGCGGCGCCGGTGAATTCGCTGAGCACCAGCGCGCCGCCTAGGTCACTGCGGCACGCGACGTACTCCTTGGCGACCAGGTTCATCCCGTCGCGCAGCGGAGTCACCAGCATCACGTCGGCCGCCACGAAGAACGCGATCAGTTCGTCTCGCGGGATCGGCTTGTGCAGGTAGTGCACGACGGGGTGGCCCACTTCGCCGAACTCACCGTTGACGTGACCGACTTGGCGCTCGATGTCCTCGCGCATCACCTTGTAGCTCTCGACGCGCTCCCGGCTGGGGGTGGCGAGCTGGATGAGCACGGTGTCGGCGGGGTCGGCACGGCCTTCCTCGAGGAGTTCGGAGAACGCCTCGAGCCGAACGTCGATGCCCTTGGTGTAGTCGAGCCGGTCGACGCCGAGCAGCACCTTGCGGGGGTTGCCGAGTTCGGCGCGGATCTCCCGCGCACGCTGCCGGACCCGTCGATCGCGGGCCTTGCCGTCGAGGTCGGTGGAGTCGATCGAGATGGGGAAGGCTCCGACCTTCACGGTGCGGAAGCCGACCTGCACCTCGCCGAGCCGCGACCGCACGCCCACGGTCGCGCGCGAGGTGTTCGCACCGACGAGGCGGCGGGCCAGGTAGAGGAAGTTCTGTGCGCCGCCGGGCAGGTGGAACCCGACCAGGTCCGCGCCGAGTAGGCCCTCGATGATCTCGGTCCGCCACGGCATCTGCATGAACAGTTCGATCGGCGGGAACGGGATGTGCAGGAAGAAGCCGATGGTGAGATCGGGCCTCAGCATCCGCAGCATCTTCGGCACGAGTTGCAGCTGATAGTCCTGCACCCACACCGTCGCGCCCTCGGCGGCCGAGCGGGCCGTCGCCTCGGCGAAGCGGCGGTTGACCTCGACGTAGCGGTCCCACCACTTGCGGTGGTAGATCGGCTTGACGATGACGTCGTGATACAGCGGCCACAGGGTGGCGTTGGAGAAGCCCTCGTAGTACTGCTCTACGTCATCGGCCGACAGGACGACCGGCCGCATCGTCAGACCGTCCTCGACGACCGGCTCGTCGTCACCGTCGGTGATGCCTGGCCAGCCGATCCACGCACCGTGGCGGCTGCGCAGGATCGGCTCCAGTGCGGTGACCAGGCCACCGGGACTGCGCTTGATGGTCGTGGTGCCGTCAGGCAACCGCTCCATGTCGATGGGCAGCCGGTTGGCCACCACGAGGAAGTCGGCGTCTCCCCGTTCGGCCGACTCCGCCACTATGCGTCGAGCTTCGCCGGCCCGATGCCCAGCATCGACAGGAAGACCCGGCACTCGTCGGCATCGGTGGCGTAAGCGGCCACCACCTTGCGTGCCTGCCGCGCCGTGCTATCGGCTAGTGGTTCGACGTCTTCGACGATGTCCGCTGGATCTGGGGTCGCTGCCATGACTCGACTCTAGGCGACTCGGCGGTCCGAGTCGCCTAGAGGCGGTGTCGAGGACTACGAAGAGCCGTGAATCGTGGGGCTGCTGCCGATCGAGGACGTGGGCGGCACGTACTGCGGGGCGTCCTCGGCGAGGCCGATGCACTGGCCGCTGTTGCGCCCGGTGCAAGGGATGCCGTCGATGGACGGGATGTCCGGGTTGCCCGGGATGGAGCTGAACGGCGAGCTGGGCACCGTGTGCGGGATGCAGACGCCGGTGAACTGATCCGGCTCCTCGCCGCCGCCGCACTGTGCGACGGGTGCGGCCGGTGCGGCCGAAGGTCCGGCGAACACGGCGACCGCGGGTGCCGCGGCGACGGCGAGCGCGAACCCGCCGGCAAGGATGAGTCGTCTGGCTGGGACATGCAGGATCGCCATCGTCACGCTTTCTCTAAGAATTGACCGTGTCGTCGAGGTGAGTCTATGGAAGCTGCCAGGAATCTGCACGAGTTCCACTAGTTCCCTGAGAGAGCGTCGCCGTTTCGAGCGTCCGGCGTGACGATGGCGTAGGGCATGGGTGGGGGAATGGGACCCCTTCGGCTACGGGCTCGAGCTGACGCTCGAGCGCGGTACGGCCATCGGACCCTCGGCCTGCTGCTCTTCGCCGAGGCCGATGCACTGACCGGAATTGCCTCCGGTGCAGGGGATTCCGTCGACCGAAGGGAGTCCGCCCGGCGAGGTGGTCTGGAATGAAGGCGAATTCGGCACCAGGTCGGGCGTGCAGGTGTTGGTGAAGGTGTCCTCGGTCTCGCCGCCAGGGCATGCCGTCACGGTCGGTCCGGTGATCGCGGGTGCGGCAACGGCCACCAGGGCCGGAGCCGCGGCGATCGCCAGGGCGAAGCCTCCGGCGAGGACCAGTCGCTGCGGTGCGCTCGTGCGAGGAGCGAAGATGTTCTGAGCCATCGTCACGCTTTCTATCGTCGTTCGGAACGCGGCGGGGGGCCGATTCCGTTGGCGAGAATACGCTGGCCAAGCCGCTTCCATCGGCCGAAGTCGGCAGAAAGTGGTGCGGCGGTACCAAATCTGTGAGGGGTCTGCGAGACGCCTGTGACATCGCTGCCGAGCCGCTGCTATGCAGCCTCGTGGCGCCGTGGTTCGATGTAGAACGTGTTCCAGTTCTGGGGCGACGGACTCGGATGAGTGAGATTCAAGCGGAGGCAATGGTGCAACTCTCGTTGGTGGATCGGACCTACCTCGTCACCGGTGGTGGCAGCGGCATCGGCAAGGGTGTCGCGGCAGCCGTGGTGGCGGCGGGCGGCAACGCAATGCTGGTCGGGCGCAACGCCGACAAGCTCGCCGCCGCGGCCGAGGAGATCGGTGCAGGCGACGGGGCCGGCCGCGTGCGCTACGAACCCGCCGACGTGACCAACGAGGACGAAGTGGCTCGCGTCGTGGACGCCACGACCGCGTGGCACGGTCGCCTGCACGGCGTCGTGCACAGTGCCGGTGGATCGTTGACGATCGGCCCCATCACCCAGGTCGACTCCGAGGGTTGGCGCCAGACCGTCGATCTCAACGTCAACGGCACGATGTACGTCCTCAAGCACAGCGCCCGGGAGATGGTGCGCGGTGGCGGCGGCTCGTTCGTCGGCATCTCGTCGATCGCCTCGAGCAACACCCACCGCTGGTTCGCGTCCTACGGGCCGAGCAAGGCGGCACTGGACCACCTGATGATGCTCGCCGCCGACGAACTCGGCGCGTCATGGGTCCGGGTCAACGGCATCCGGCCGGGGCTGATCCGCACGGACATGGTTGCGCCCATTCTGGATTCACCGGAGATCAGCGCCGATTACGCGAGCTGCACGCCGCTGCCGCGCCCGGGTGAGGTGACCGACATCGCCAATGCTGCGCTGTTCCTCCTCAGCGATGCGGCCGAGTGGATCACCGGCCAGATCATCAACGTCGACGGCGGGCACGGTCTGCGTCGCGGGCCGGACATGTCGTCGATGCTCGAACCGGTGTTCGGCGCGGACGGCCTGCGCGGGGTGGTGTCCTAGCGGACCGGTCCGGCGCCGCCCGCCTCCCACGAGGCCAGGGCGCCCACGGCGGACCAGTCGAGTTCACCGCCGCCGGTGGCCAGCAGCGTCAGGAAGCGGTCGCGCAGGAGGCTCGCGACCGGGAGCGGAACGCGTAGTTCCTCACCGGCCTCGAGCACGAGGCGAATGTCCTTGAGGCCGAGTGTCGCAGCGAAGCCGGCGGGCTCGAACTCCTCGCGCGCCAGCAGCCCGCCGTAGGTCCGGTACACCGGTGCGCCGAACAGCGTCGAGGTCAAGATCTCGAGGTACTGCTCCTTGTCGACACCGGCCTTGGAGACCAGTGCCATTGCCTCGCCGAGGGTTTCGATGACCGACGCGATCAGGAAGTTGCCGGACAGCTTGACCAGGTTGGCTGCCTTGGGCTCGGACCCCACCACGAAGGTGCGCTGACCGACCGCGTCGAGGATCGGCTCGATGGTACGCAGCACCTCGGGTTCGGCGGCCGCCACCACGAACAGCTTCGCCGCGCGGGCAGCCTCGGGCCTGCCGAACACGGGCGCGGCCGCCAGGTGCTGCCCGGCCTCGGCGTGTGCTGCGGTGAGGCGTTCGGCCAACGCCACGCTGATGGTCGAGCACGACACGTGTACGGCCGACTCCGGGAGAG
This sequence comes from Mycobacterium sp., assembly GCA_029256565.1. Classification (GTDB taxonomy): domain Bacteria; phylum Actinomycetota; class Actinomycetes; order Mycobacteriales; family Mycobacteriaceae; genus Mycobacterium. Next base: position 189 of record JAQSXQ010000015.1, on the reverse strand, counting down.
CCGCGAGGATGCCGTCGGCGCCGAAGGCGACGGCCTCGACGGCGTGGTCGTCGGCGAGCATCGACACCACGACGTCACCGGTGCAGGCCTCGGCGACGGTGCGGGCCGGGCGCGCGCCCTCGAGCGCCTCCACCTTGTCGTACGAGCGGTTGTATGCGGTGACCGTGTGTCCCGCGGCGATCAGGTTGG